>JBHJOM010000023.1:0-6956 GCA_050329715.1 Phycisphaerae bacterium | reverse complement strand
GGCAGGCCGTGGCCGGCAGCCTCCGCGAGGAACACGCCGGCGGGATCACGGTCTACAACTTCGAGGTCGTCGGCGACTACACGTACTTCGTCGCCGACGCCGAGACGTCGTTCACCGACCCGATCTGGGTGCACAACCTGTGCGTCGGCGGGAAGTTCATGGGGACGTACAAGGGAAAGGGCGTCGAGTTCAAGAACTCGTCGCCCGGCCGAGTGGTATTCAGGAAGCGACCCGAAGCAGAGTTGACTATGCTTCGTAATCAGTTCAACTCCACAGGTCGAACAGACTTTGTAAAGCATGTAGCGACTATGCGTTCGGCCGACCTGCGTGCAGCCGGGTTCAGCCAGAAGCAGATCGACAATATGATGACTACCGGGACTATCAGAAATCCGAAGTTCCAAGTACACCACATCAAGCCACTTGATGGGGGCGGAGATAATTCGTTCGACTATCTCATCATCATACGTCAGCAACCGTACCATGCTGCCCTAACGACGGAGCAGCAGCGGTATGTCGGCGACCTTGGCGTAGGTGAAGAACGAGAGATTGATTTCCCACTCTTTAGCGGAATGGTGGTTCACAATGGCGGTTGATCCGGCAGCAGATCGTATCGTTAGGACTGTCAGGGAGAAGCTGGCGGAGGTCGAAGTGCGATCCCCGGAGCCTGCATCAGAAGGCGAGGTGACTGAACTAGCTACGCGACTCAAGCGGCGATGGAGTGCTGACCTTCCCTATAGCTACATGAACATCCTCCGTGCAAGCAACGGACTCGGATATGATGGCGTACTGCTGTTTGGAGCACGCCCGTTTCTCGATCCGCCTGATGACGAATATCCCACTGTTCCCGGGCTCATGGAAGAGAATGAGCGGATGCGGATCGACGGTGTCGAGATCCCCGGTACCATCTGCTTTGGCACCGACGGCTACAGCTATTTCGTTCTCCGGAGGTCCGACAGCGCCTTCGTGCAGTACGCTGCCGATGCGCGAAAGCAACTCAAAGTCTTTGAATCCTTTGACGATATGCTGGCAGAGATGTTTAAGTCGGCGACCGAAGAGTGAGCTGAGCGGTAGAGCGGTATTTGGTTTTCCAACGTCGGCCTGCTTGTTGGCGTCGTTGATGTTCGAGCAGCTTCGTCCACAGCTTTTATTAACTCATGGAGAACTTCGCCAACATTCTGCTCGCGATGTCTTATCACCATTGCCGAATGAACAATGGCTCTGGCCAGCCGACAGGCTGCACGCCTGCGGAGGTGGAGCACCTGCTGAAGCAGTCGGCGGCCGCGTTCGGTCGGCAGCCGTGCGGGCAGTACATCGAGCTGCTCCGGCAGCTCGACGGCATCATGTACGACGGCAACGTGATCTACGCCCATCGCACGCACCCGCTGTTCGGGCCGGGCGCGATCACCAGTCGCGCGGTCGGATCGCCCGACATCGACGGCTTCGTCGAGTTGAACCGGTTCTGGCGACAGCGGTGCCGGGTCGATCCCGACGTTCTGGTGTACGGCGGCAACGAGGTCTACCTCTACATCGGCTACGGCGAGTCGCGGTTCTGCTACCTCCCGGGGTACCCCCTGCCCGGCGAACCGCTGGTGTCGCATGTCGACAAGGCGTTCCCGACGTTCAACGACATGCTGCTGGACGTGTTCGAGCAACTGCTCGAGCGGGCACGCGACAGGGGCGAGCTGTAAGACCGCCGGTTTTTTCTTCGGCGTTGGTATTCAGGGCGGGGAGCTGCTCTGGCCGATCACGTTGGTCGGGGCGATCCTCGGGCTGCTGCTGGGCGGGCTCGTGCGGACCGTGCTCCGGGCCGCGGGCGTCGTTAAGCAGTGGCACCGGCGGCGGCCTCTTCGCCGGTGCGGCCGCCGTAGAAGCGACGCAGGAAGTAGAGGCTCACGTGCACCAGCCCGATGAGCACCGTCACCTCCACGAGCGGCCCGATGACCGTCGCGAAGGCGACCGGCGAGGCGAAGCCGCGGTGCACCACTGTCGCCTCGCCGGGAAAGACGGGGCAGGTGTCGTGGGCGTGCCCGCAGACGGTGACGACGCAGTCGAGTGCGACGCCCGCCAGGTCGTCCAGGGTCTTGCTGTGGTGGCCGGAGATGTCCACACCCGCCTCGGCCATGACGGCGACGGCGTGCGGGTTGAGCCCGTGTTTGGCAATCCCGGCGGAGTAGGGCTCCACCGCCTCCGGTTTGAGGTGCCGTGCCCACCCCTCGGCCATCTGGCTGCGGCAGGAGTTGCCGGTGCAGAGGAACAACACCTTCATTTTCTGCTGTAACATGCGGTCAGTTCATTGGGTTCTTTGCCACGAACGCAACAGAGCGTTTTGGCATCGCCGACGATGACCTTCTCGGCTTCCAGTGACTTGAGCGTCCAACGGATTGCCCCCCGCACCACGGCCGGGGCGCGCTTGCCGGCGAGGCGGTAAAAGTGCCACCGGCCCTGCTTACGCCGCTCGACCAGCCCGGCCTGCTGCAGCACCGACATGTGCTTGGAAACAGTGGACGGCGACAGCCGAAGCACTTCGACGATCTGGCAAAGACACAGCTCGCCGTCGGCCAGTGCCACGACCACCCGCGCCCGACCCTCGTCGGCCAGGGCCCTGGAAACCGCGATGAACTGCTGCATGATGACACTCCGTCACTTCGCCAACTGACGAAGTGTAGAGGCCGGGTGGATCGTGTCAACATACGCTCGGGCACCTCACAACGCGGCATGAACGAGCCAGTGCCCGCCGGCGAAGAGGGGCCGCCAGGCCCAGATTCGCCGTGCAATGTCGCGAACGCAGACCTCGCCATTGGCTGGCCAGGCGATCACGTAAGCACGGGGTGAACCCGGTTTGACGGAAGGCCGTAGCGGCCGCACGGGCTGCTGCGCACCACCGCTTCTGGCCGGGCGCAATCGCACGCCCGCGTGCTTGCCCCCGCACGCTTATGACCGTCGGAGGGTGACGACGTAGTCTTTGGCCCGCCAGTTCGGCTTGCCGGGGGTTGAGCGGCGTTCGTGGCGGTCGCCGGGCGGTACGGTTTCGTCGGCGGCGTCGTTCTTGCCGTCGTTGCCCACGCTCCAGATGAGCAGGCGGTCGCCCTCAAGCCGCAAGGACACGTTCGCGTCGTCGGCCAAACGGTCGCGCGGGAGTTCCGGGAGGTAGGCGGGCACCAGGTCTTCGAGCCGTGCGGGCCAGCGGCCGTGCTGCTTCTCGAACGCGACGGCCGCCTGGGCCGTGGCGGTTACCGCGGCCTGCGTCTGTCCGCTGAGCATCGTGACGACGGCTCTGTCCCATGACGGGGTCACCCATCGCAAGTAGAGGCCGCGGTCACCCGGCGGCAGCGGCCCGGCCTGAAACGATTCCATCGCCGTGGGAACCGTAGAAACATCCTCGACGGACATCAGGAGTGGGCGTAGCTCCAAATAGTAATTCATCAACTGAGCCACTTCATAGTCGATCCATGGCTTCAGGTGATGTAGCAGCAGCAGCCGAACAGCCAGTGGCGATTCCTGGAATCGCCAAAGCCTGACGGCGGCGTACAGCGTAGAGACGTTGTCCAGCATGTCGGTGCCCACCATCATCTCGACCGCCAGCCAACGGTCGGACATCGGCTCGCCCGCCCGCTCGGCAAATCGGCGGGCCAACGCCAGCCGCTCGTCCTCCGGCAGGGCGGCCGTCACCTCCGGGTGCAGTGCCGTGTTACTTGCCGCCGCGTCAATGCCCGACGCCACCAGTTCGTTCACGAGCAGCGGCCGACGGCGTGTCAGCTCGGCCAGCCGGAGCATCCGCCCGACGTCCGCCGCGGCCGAGGCACCGTCGTCCTCTCTTGCAGCTTGAACGGCGGCCGTATGCAACAAACGCGTGATGAGGAAGGACGAAGTGATCTCGCCGCCGATCAATGAATCCATCAACGGCGGCCGCAGCCGCACGCTCACGTCCGACCGCGGGTCGTCCAGCAGAAGCCGGACTTCCGCGATCCGCTCCCGCTCCGCCGCGACGTGGGCCGCCAGCGCCCCGGCCTCGGCCGGGTCTGCACTATCGCCTTCGAAGTCCTCGTACCCCGCCATCACCTCCGGCGGGCGCAGCGCCAGGTCGTGTTCCGGCGGCACGGGGTGGTCGAACACCGCCGGGTCCGTCGGCTCACCCTTCGCCGCCAGCTGTGCCTCGGCCTTGGCCCGCAGCCCGTGCGCGATGCCCATCGCCAACCCGTGCAGTGAAATGGCCGCCCCGCCCGCCAGCACGAGGAACCAGAGCACCAACATCTCCGCCACGCCGTGACGGCGGGGGCGGTGAACGTGGCGAACGCCGTGAGGGTGGTGAACGACGCCGGTGGAACGATGCTCGGCCATACCAGAACCGTAACGAGCCGGCGGCTTGCGGGGAAGAACCAGCCTGGAAGCCACATCAGGTCATCCAGTACCTCCCGCGATAGGCCGACGCGGCGACTCAGGCCGGCCGGTGCCCGCCCAGCCCGGCGAGCCGTTTGGCTTCGTCCAGCAAAAACCGCTCGGTCGAGGCCAGTGCCCGGCGGACGCGCTCCTGCAGCACGGGGTCGTCCGCCAGGGTGCCGTGTCCCAGTTCGTCGGTAATCCGCCGCCAGAGTTCGATCGGCACGACCACCGCCCGCGGCTTGCCGCCGGCGTCGGTCACGAGCTCCAGCTTGTCTGCGTCGATGGCGACCATGCGGCCAGTCTACCACGCGGGCGCGGAAGGGGGGATCGCACGCTCGCGTGGAAGTGGGAGCTCGTAGCTGCTCTGGCGGTCGGGTGAGCCTTCGGCGATCGGCCGGTTTTCGCCGGTCGGGGTGAAGCCCAGGGTTTGGTAGAACTCGGCGGCGGCGGGGTTGGTGTCGTCCACCCAGAGCCGCAGGTGCGCCGCGCCGCCGGCCGCGGCCCAGTCGACGGCCGCCGCGACCAGCCGCCGCCCCAGGCCGCGGCGTCGGTAGCGGGGGTCGACCCACGCCGCGGTGAAGTAAGCCCGGCCCGGCACGTCGGGGCACAGGTAGCAGGTGGCCGTGCCGCACGGCGTGGCGCACGGCGTGGCGCCGACCCCTTCCCCCTCGTCGTCGAGCAGCACGAAGCCGGCGCACCGGCCGTGCCACCGCGGGTCCTGCCCGCCGACCTGCGCCGCCAACTGATGCCAGTAGGCATCCGGCAGCGCCGACTCCTCCTTTAGCGACTCCACGCCGAACGCGTACGGCGCATCCGCCAGGGAGCGCAGCCGGATTCGCTTGAGCAGCATGCCGTCGTCGGGCTGGAGCGGGCAGAGGATCATTGTCGGCGGCTCAGGCGTCGGTTCAGGCGTCGAATCCGGCCCGCCCCGCCCGCCCGGCCGGCGGGGATGGCGGGGGAACCGGCGGGAGAGGCGCGGAGCGGATCATCAGCCACCCGACGCCCACCAGCAACGCGCCGGAGCCGAGGAACACCCAGTCCCACACGGAGAGCCCCAGCCGCTCGACCACGTGATGCACCTGCAGGATGTGGTGGTTGACCACCCCCTCGACCAGGTTGAACAGCCCCCACCCCGCGAGCATCGACCCGAGCAGCACCCTCCCGGACCAGGGCACATCCGCCCGGCGGCCGGCGCGGAACAGCAGCAGAATGCCCAACGCCACCATCACCCACGTGAACGCGTGGAACAGCCCGTCCCACACCATGTTCGCTTCGATGTTCACCACCGAGTCCGGCGGCCGCCGCGCCGAGAGCATGTTGTGCAACTGCAGGATCTGGTGCAGCACGATCCCGTCCACGAAGCCGCCCATGCCCACGCCGAGCAACAGCCCGGCGGAGATCAGCGGCCGGCGGTTGGTGCCCGCCTCGGCGGGTCGGCCCGTCACGAGCCCCGCCTTGCCCGCGGCGGGCCGAAGTGAACCGCCGCCACGACGCCGAGCACCACGCCGAACGGCACGACGGTCGCCAGCAGGCTCACGCCCAGGTTTTCATCGACCAGCTCCGCCCGCACCTGCTGCCCGGTGTCGCCGTCGCAAACCGGGCAAGCCCGCACCACGCCGCCGAAGCTGAACAAGAGACAGATTGCCATGAAAACCGACCGCTTCACGTTCGCCTCCAGACCCGCAACCGGTAAAGCCGCGACCGCGACCGCCGCCGGCACAACGGCCCACCGCCCGGCCGACCGTGACGGCCGACCGTGACGCCCGACCGCCGCCACCGACAGCCTACCTGCCCGCCCGGCCGGCCGCAGCCCCCGATCCGCCGCCGCTCTTCGCCCGCGCGTCCGCAGCACCGGCCGGCCGCCCGATCCGGCTTGATCACAGTCGGGTTTGAAACACAAAGGCGCAAAGGGACAAAGAGGAAGTGACAGTCAGAGATAGAAGCACTATCGAACTGTCGTTCTTCGTGCCTTCGTGGTTATCTCCGAGTCGGTCAGCGGAAAACTACAGAACCACGAATGCGCGAAGGCACGAAGTGAAGTATGGGCCGGGCCTCGCCGACTTAACGCGGACGGCCGACTGCCAATGCCGGCACCAACCGCGGGACGCGGTCCCACAGCAGGCGGATCAGTTCCGGGTCCATGTACCCGTAGTCGTCCGGAATGCCCAGGCACGCCACCCGCCGGCCGCGCAACTGCGGCCCGAAGGTGCGGGCCATCTTCACGCGGTGCCGCGGCTCCATGACGAGGATGACGTCGGCCCACAAAACCCATTCGGCCGTCAGCGGCTCGTCGGCGTCCGGGGCGAGGCCGGCCGAAGCGGCCTGAACGCCCGCGATGCCGTCGAACACCCGCTCGGCCGTGGGGCTGCGGAGGCGGTTGCGGGCGCAGACGAACAGCACATTCATCCAAAAGTGCCCTACGCCGTTGCCAGCCACGCACGGAACGCCGTCACCGCATCGAAATGCCAATCGGCCAGGCGGCGACGGACCCAGGTCTCCAGCAGGGCGGGCGTAAAAGTCGGCAGCAGTTCACTGGCCGGCCGTTCTGCGTACCGGCCGTCGATCAGCCTCATGAT
>JBHJOM010000022.1:0-6318 GCA_050329715.1 Phycisphaerae bacterium | reverse complement strand
GCATCCAGCAGCACGACCGTGGCGTCCCAGTCCGCCAGCACCAGCGCGGGCACGGTGTTGACGCTGTGAAGCTTGCGGATGTTGACGACATTCCGAAGCACGTGTACGCCGGCGACGCGCTGGTTCCGCAGCGTCAGGTGCTCGAACGTCACCGAGAAGTCGTGGTTGCTGACCTTCACGCCGAAGTCGAACCCTTCGATGAGCACGCGTTGGATGAGGTTGGGCCCCGGCTCGCCGACGAGGAAGTCCATGCCGATCGCCCCGGTGCCGGCCGGGTCGCTCGAGCGGATGACGACGTCCTGCACGCTCCCCTGGTTGTTGGCGTGGAACTGCAGGCCGACCGCGCCCGGGTTGCCGGCACCCACGTCGATCGTCAGGTGGTAGACGCCGTTGCCGAACGAGTCGCCCGAGTGGCCCCCTTCGAAGAAGGCCAGCACGCGACGGGGCTTGGCCGGGTCGCCGAAGCCCGGGCAGCGGTCCTTGAGCTTGATGGTCACCAGGTCGACGCCCTCGCCCTGGAAGGTGATGCCGCGGTCGGCATGCTGCTTGCCCCCCAGTGACAGCGAGTCGCTGATGAGGTACGTCCCGGCGGGGATGTAAATGATCTTGCCGGCGCCCTGCTTGTTCTCGTCGATCGCCCGCTGAAACGCGGCGGTGTCGTCGGCCTTCCCGTCGCCGACGGCACCGTAGTCGCGCTTCATGTCCAGGACGATCGGCCGGTCCGCGGGCATGCGAATCCGGTCCTGCGTCCGCGGCAGGTCCACCGGCCCGGCGTTGGCGGCCAGGACACCCGGCGTCATCAGGCACGTCGCTCCGAAAAGTGCGCAAAGAAAGTTCTGAGTCCGTGCAAGCATCGGTAGACAACTCTCGCTCAGGGTCATGCGGTTTACGCCGGGTCGGTGAAGAAACAACGATTGCCGATGAGAAACAGGAGAAGTGCTTCCCAACGCATGCTGAGACCGTCAGTTGGGCAGATAGTCGTACCAGCGTGACGAAGAAACGGTCGCCGCCTTCTGCATCTCGGCCTTTGCTACGCTCGAGACGTGGCCGTCCATGAACAGGACGTTTCCGGCCGTATCGCGGTGGCGGAACCCGATCCAGTTCTTGCCGAGGTAGTTCGCCTGAAACCCATACCAGTTGAGAATCCGAAGGTGACTCTCGTTTTGATCAAGGATGCCGTCGCCGACGTTGTAGCTGACTTTCTCGACGTACATCGCACGCGTCGGCGGCTGCTTGATCAGGCGTTTGAACGTGCCGCTGTTGCCGATCACGTCCTGGTGGCCGACGTAGCTGCCCCACTTGCGGCTCGCCGGGTTGGTCCACGTGCCGCCGATGCGTTCGGCCGAGGCCGATTCGCTCGGGCAGGCCAGGACCGCCGGGAAGGCCGCCGTGGTCGAGAACTGTGACGTGACGGACCGGCCGAAGTACCCCGCGTAGTAGAAGAACCGGTCCCACTCCTGCAGGCGATAGCCGCTGGAAGCAAAACCGGGGCGGAGGTAGCCGTCGTTGTCGGTCGCGTAGGCGAGTTGCGCGATGCCGACCTGCCGCATGTTGCTGAGGCAGGCGGCAGCGTTGGCCGCCTCACGCGCCTTGCTCAGGACCGGCAGTAGAAGCGATACAAGAATGGCAATGATCGCGATGACGACGAGCAACTCGACGAGGGTGAATGCGATAAGCCGGTTCGGTGTCGGGATTCGGGTCATGGTTGACATCCTTCATGGTTTGACTCTCGAGCCTCGAAGCTGATGAGCCGAAACCCGCGGAACTTGCCGTCCGGCTCGACCCATTGCCGCTCCTGGTCGGTGGACCGGTTAATGACCAGCTCGCGGTACGGGGCGTCGCTGTAGTTGGTTTCACAAACGATGACACTGGCGCTGGCATCTTCGTTGATAATCATTGGGGCACGGCCGCCGTCGTGTGTCTGACTCAGCCCGCCAAGAATCTCGGTACGGGCGCCGTCGCGGTTGACCAGCGCAGAACCGCCGCGTTCCCACTTCATGCCCAGCACCCACAGCGTACCCCCTTCATTGATCGCCTTCGTGCCGATCGGTTCGGGGTTGAACTGCCGGGCGTAGACGGTCTGGTCCTTGAAGTGGAACGTCTGGCCGACTACGTCCTCGATGAACAAGTCGCCCCGGCCGGTGTTGCGGTAGGTGATGCCGCCGCCCTGGAAGTTGCACATCACGCGGCTCATGACCAGCGTCCGGCTCGCGGCGTGTTCCATCAACTGCACCCGGTTGCTGAAGTCGGTGCTGATGCCTTCGAACCGGACCACCGGATGCGTGCCGTCGGCGAAGCGGAACATCGGCTCTTCACCGGCCGCCACCTTGCCGCCGGGGCTCAGCCACGCGCCGTTGCCGATGAATCGGCGGACGTCGCCGCGTAGAACCACCGTTCGGTCGATGCGGTAGTGACCGCGCGGCAGGTACACCGTCGTCTTGCCCGCATCGATCGCCTGTTGGATGAGTTGGCTGGTATCGCGACTGGCCGACACCTCACCGAACGCCTGCGGCGCGATCCATTGGTCGTGCGGATCCCACGGCAGCTCGGGTGTCTCCTTGATCGGCAGGTCCATCGTGCGATCGGCATCGGACACCTCGGCTCGGGGCGGGTCGCTGCGGTACTCGCCTATCTTCGAGCCCTCGATGCGATGGTCGCGACGCCGGTCGTGCAGAGCCGCGTCGTATCCGGGCGTCTGGATATTGCGGAGGAAGATCGTGCCGTTGTTGACGACGGCCGCCTGCCGCTCCGCCGCTCCACTGCCTTGCAGTTCGCTGTCGATCAGCACCATCAGCCCGCCGTTGTTCATCACCGCGGGCACGTCGTTGACGCTGCGCAGACCTCGGATGCTCACCGGCTGGCCGTCGTTTTGGAACCCCGCAACGTTCTGATGCGTGACGGTGACGTGCTCGAAGGTCAGGCTCGCGACGGAATGAGCCGTCGCGATGCCCACGTCGAAGCCCTGGACCGAAACGTTCCTAATCAGCGCGGGCCCCTGCTCGTCGGTGTAGGCGAGGTTCAGCCCCGCTACGCCCTGGCCATCGCCCGAGATGATCGAGACGTTGTACATCCCGCCCTGGTTGTTGGCGATGAACATCGCACCGCTGGCGCCTGGGTTGTCCACACCCGTATCCAGGGTGAGGTTGTGCACCTCGTTGCCGAAGCGTTGGGCGGGAGCCCGCCCGGTCCAGATCAGGGCCTTGCTCTTTCGCGGGTTCTCGAATCCGGGGGCGCTGTCGCGAAGGCGGATCACCGTGCCGGCCCGGCTCTGGCCCCACAGCACTGTTCGCTTCTGCGCCGAGCTTGCCCGCGGATCGTCGGGCCCGGGCCATCGCAGCGTGTCGGAAATCAGGTAGATGCCGTTGGGCAGATAGATGATCGCCCCGGCGTTGGGGTGGTGGTCCAGCGCCCGCTGGATCGCCGCGGTGTCGTCGGTCACGCCGTCGGCCTTGGCGTGATAAGGGGCTTGGGTGACATCCACTACGTTGGCGTCGGCGGGGAACGTGATGTTCTCCGCCCCGGCCAGCGGCTGGCCGGGCTTGAGCTGGGGGTGCTCGGGCTGCTCATAGGTCGGCGTCCACGCCCCGGCGGCCTCGGCCTTTGCATCGGCGTTACTGAAGCGGACCTCGGCCAAGCCCACGTGATTGCCGCCGTGGTTCGATCGCGCGCGAATCTCCATGTAGCGTGCCTCCACCGGTCCGTCGAATGAGATCGTCTGGCCGCGGTAGTCGCTGCGGCCCGGGGCACGCGTGAGCTCAAAGGTGCCCACCGACTCAAAGTGCTCGCCGTCGGTCGAGCGGCGGATTTCGGCCTGTTTCATCCCGTAGCCGGACCACTCGCCGGATTCGTTGTAGTTCCAGATGTAAGCGCCGTTGACGCGATGGACCTGGCCAAGATCGAAACGCACCCAGGCGTTCTTGTCGCCGCCTTCGGAGTTCCACATGCTCGTGCCGTCGGCGTAGACGTTGTTTGTGTGCTCATACACCCCGCTGCCGGGAAAGCTTTCGCCGAAGCCCGAACCGTCGATGATCTTGTTGGCCCCCCTCGGCTCCTGCTGACTGGAGGCCTCGACTGCCACGGTCTTGATGAACGCGCCGAGCTCTGCCGTCGGCGGCTGGGGCGGGGTCAACAGCAATGAACCGTCCGTCTCTTGTCGGGCGACGTGGTAGGGCCTGCCCTCGACGGTCACCTGCTCACCCAGCCGGAACTCAGCGGGTGGAGCGTCCCCGGCCGATGCGGGCAACACCATCGCCAACGCAACAATTAAAGCAAGCCGGCGGACAAAGGCACTGGGGCAGCCGGTCGAGTGGAGTGGAATCGGCATGAAAGATCCTGAGAAAGGGAACTTCGCCGGGCCCGGCCGAACGACCAAACGCAACCGGGCGTCGCTCCCGCCCCAGGCCGCGTCGGCCGGGACGGACGAAAACCCCGGCCGGCAGATACGCCGGCCGGGGCGGAGGAGGATGCGTTCAGGCCCGCGAACGGTCGCGTCGGCGGCCCATCAGAAGGCCCAAGCCGCCCGCCACCAGCCCGGCCGAGGCCGGCTCGGGGATCGTCAATGCCGCAGCATGTACAATCAGCTTGCCGTTATTCTGTCTGATACTTGGTGCAGCGATCTCAATTGTGACGTTTCCGGAGGTTGTCGTTCCACCTCCATAAACTATCTCGTACACGAAACCGGCTTCGACATCAGGAGAGCCGCTGCCAAACGTTGCACTTTCCACGATCGATGCTCCATCAAGAACTTTGATCGAGTTACCACCCCCAACACTTCCAAGCTTGAATCCCGAGAACCAGACGTAGAGCGTGTTGTCGTTCAGCCCTACCGGCACATCGAATCGAAACAGTGGACCAGCAACAGGTAAACCGAAATTTTGCGTATTGCCTCGGAACCGTCCGACACCCGTGTTCACATCGCTGGCGCTGACTGGCAAGGTTCCATCGTTGTAATCGAATGTCGTAGGCACATCGAGGGAAGACGTCAGGGCGCCCGTTCGATTTGTATTGTCCGAAGTCAATGAACCGATGCCGACGCCACCAAGCTTCGAATTGCTCTCGACGATACTCCCGCTGTCAAGGCCCCAAGTGACCCAGTCGGTCGCCCCAAGCGACGTCAGGTCATCGAAAATGTTGTCGGGAAACGAGGTGTTTCCGAACGGAGAACTTTGGACATTTACCCTCTCCGTAAAAGTCGCAACTATTGCGGCGTGTGAGACAGCGGCAGTCGAGACGGCGGCCATGGCCGCGAACCCTAGAATTCGATTCGTCATTGTCATACTCCAAAAGAAGACAGGACCCGTCGTCCGGACGCCCGGCGGGGTCGTGTAGTTGTCAAAACCTCGGCGGGGCGACCGATTCGCCCCGCTCGAGCCGAAAGGGCAGTTTCCTGGCTGGACATGTCTTGCGCGGTTCGCCGATGCGCTGGCCCAGCATCTGCAGGCCCGCAAACCCCACGTCGTATTCTGGGACCAGCCAGGTGTCGATGCCGAGGGCGTCGAATGCGGGGCTGCCGCCGAAGGTGACGATCGACAGGTCGCGTGGGACGGCTAGCCCGGCGCGGGCGGCGGCGTGGTGCACGACGGAGACATCCACGTCCGGGCCGTAGCAGACGACCGCGGTCGGACCCTGCGGCGACGTCAGCGCGGCGGGCCACCCGCTCATGCGCGAGTCGGTGAGGCCCCGCGTGTAGACACGCGGGTCAGTCACGCCCAACTCGAGGTGGTACGAGTCGATGCACGTGGGCTCGAGCCCCGCGTCAAGCATCGCGTCCGCGTAGCCGTCGCGCCGCTCCAGTTCGCTGTAGTGGAACTTGTCATGGCGGTAGCTGTAGCCGACGTACCAGATGCGGCGGTGGCCCATGGCCATGAGGTGCTCGGTCGCGGTACGCCCGGCGCCGCGGTCGTCGGGCCGGACGCTGTTGTGGTCCACGTCGAGGTTCAGGAAGACCGAGGGAATCGAGTATGCGTCGATGAGATCCTGCAGGTGGGCCGGGGGCGACTTGTGGTAGTTGATCAACAGCCCATCGCTGTGCCACTCGCGCAGGGCCTTGGGAACAAAGGTTTCATCCGTGAGCTGGTCGTCGGGGATGATGTTGAGGTTCACGGCCAGGTCCGCCTCGCTGGCGGCGGCCTGCAGGCCGTAGAACATCTTCTTGGGCAACTCACTGCGGCCGGGATCCGCGCTCATCATGAGTGTGACGGCCCCGAAGCTCCCCTGGCGGATGGCCCGCGCCGACGCGTTGGGCCGGTACCCCATTTCCTCGGCGAGCAGGCGGATCTTGCGTGCCCGCTTGGCGAAGGTCGGCCGCTGGTACGCCGC
>JBHJOM010000021.1:0-92247 GCA_050329715.1 Phycisphaerae bacterium | reverse complement strand
CCGCTGCGGTCGACGAGGCGGTGAACCAGGCCCGCCGCTTCCGGCTGGCCTCGGCGGCAGGGTTTGTGAACGCCGTGTTGCGCAAGGCCGCCCTGGCTCAAGTGGACACGCCGCCTGAGCTGCAGCCGCCGGACGCCGCCGACGCCCGCCGGCACGCGGAGTTCGTCCTGAGCCACCCGCCGGCGTTGTTTGACCGCATCCGCAAGCTCGTCGCGACGGACGAGGCGGCCCTGGCCCTGTGCCGGCACAACAACGCCGAGCCGCCGACGCTTGTCAGGCTCTCGCCCGGCACCGATCCGGCCGCGCTCGCCGGCGAGGGGCTGGAGGTGCTGCGGCACGAGCAGGCCGGCATCGCCGTGGTCGTCGGCGGCAAGCAGCGGCACTTCGCCGCCTGGGCCGAGGCGGGCCTCGCCCAGGTGCAGGACGCGACCAGCGCGAAGCTCGGGCAGCTCATCGATGCGAAGCCAGGCATGCGCGTTCTGGACCGCTGCTGCGGCAACGGGACCAAGACCTTCCAGATCCTGGAGATGATGGGCCACGACGGCGAGGTCCTGGCGGTAGACGCGGACGCGAAGCGGATCGAACGGCTGCAGCAGTCGCTCGCCAAGCGCGGGTGTGCGGGCCGAGGCGGGGCCGGCGTCACGGCGAGGCACGCCGGCGAGGTCGATGCCGACACGGACGGGCTTTTCGACCGGATTTTGATCGACGCACCGTGCAGCAACAGCGGCGTGCTGCCCCGCCGGCCCGAGGCCAAGTACCGCCAGGACGCCCGCCGGCTCGCCTCGCTGGCGGAACTGCAACGCGACATCCTGAAGAACACCCTGGGCCTGCTTGCGCCGGGAGGCAAGCTCATCTACCTGACGTGCAGCCTCTGGCCGGAGGAGAACGAGGCCGTCGCCGACGCCTTGGGGCAGCTTCGGCCGGACCTGGAGGAGGTGGCCCGCCATCGGGTTATGCCGTCGTTCGGTGAAGGTCCGGTAAACCGGCAGGAAACGTACAGGGACGGCGGATTCGGCGTGGTCTTCCGGCGGAAATAGTCAACCCATCCCCCCGTCTTGGCCGATCTTCAACCTAGTAAGGAGATCGCCGAGACATCATGACCCTTCTTGCCGCACTGGCTCTGCTGATTCAAGCCTTCATCGTGGTTCGTCTGATCAACGACGAATACCGCCGATGCTGGATCCGCCAGACGCTGCGCATCAAGGCCGCGGCGCGTGCCCGGGCGATCATGGAAGCCGAAGAGATCGGGTCCTGAGCGGCGTTCCTGCCCCGCCGCGTCGACCAGCCTCACCTCCCCGAACAGCCCGACCTGCCGGCCGCCATGCCGGCCGCCGTGTCGTTCGGCCCGCGACCGGTTTGCCTGCCCCGGACGGGTCAAAGTCAGTCGGTCCTCCCAGTCGATTCCCCCAAACTGGTTGCCGCACCTGTGGCGTTTTGACCCGCCGACGTGAAGCCGGTTCGATTGACAGAACCGGCCGCGTGCCTTACCTCAAGTGTATGTGATGCCGGAGCGGGCCGCGTGTGGCGTCGGGTAAGCGTCTTGACCGCCCTGCAAGTTGTCGGAGGCCGGTTTTTGTCATCGGGCCGCAAGTTCGGGCCGCAAGTTCGGGCCGCAAGTTCGGGCCGCTAGTTCGGGCCGACTTTGTGCCTGCCTCCGGGTTGGCCGACATGGCGGGCTGGCACGCCGGCGGCTTGGCCGGCATCCCCGGGACGTAGGCGAGGAACGACATGCCGATTATCGAGAGTCGAATGCGAAGGAAAGTCCGTTGGGCCTTTGTGTCCTTGTCCCTGACGGGTCTGGTGTTGCTGCTGGGTCCTGGTGCGCCGGCGGCAGTCGGTGCCGAGGACGAGGAGGCCGAACTCGCCGCCGAGCTTCAGGCCGCCGCCGCCGAGGCGTCGCGTTTTTCCTTCGAGGAGGCGTACAACGCGTTCGGCCGGGTGATGCAGGAGGCCACGCCGGGCAGCGAGATCTGGCGTGAGGCGGCCTTCGGCCGGGCGATTTCGGCGCAGCACCGCCTGCCGCCGGGTGCCGGACTGATAGCCGAGGCCGAACGCCTCTTCGGAGAGATCATTGAATCGGCACCGCAATCGCCCCTGGCGGCCCGGTCGATGCTGACACTGGGCCGGATTCGCGAATTGCGCGACTACCCGGGCGACGAGATCGACCTTCCCGCCGCCATCGGCTGGTATGAGAAGGTGCTGGCGACTTACCCCGAGTTACCGATCCGCCACGAGGCGACGGTCCGGCTTGCCGGGGCGTACATCCAGCAGTTCGAGGACGAGTCTGCCGTCCGCAAGGGGATTGGCATTCTCGAGGCTTACCTCGCCGCCTACCCGACGACGGACGTCAACCCGCTGGCCGGGCTGATGTGGCAGTACCTGGGCGACAGTTACTTCTCCCGCCTTGGCGACGAGCCTGCGGCACTGGAAGCCTACCTGAAAGCGGTGGACGTCGGGCTGATCGACATCGTGCAGGCGGGCAAGATCTACTGGCGGACGGCGGTGCTCGCCGAGCGTGCCGGCCGGCCCGAGGTGGCGATCGCTTTCTACCAGCGGATCATCACGGAAACACCGCGCAGCGGCCGGGCCTATGAGTCGCAGTTGGCACTCAAGCGACTGCGTGAGGAGACGGACGATCCCTCGATCGCGATCCCTGAGATCAAGCTTTTCCGCGACTAGCAGTTAGGAAGGTCGAACGTGAAGTCCTGGATCAACCTGAACGTCATCGGTGCCGGCCTGGTCGTCGTCGGGTTCCTCGTGAGCCTGGCGCACGTGATCACCCTCGCCGGCGACAGCGGCGAGTTTGACACCGACGGCTCGGGCAAGAAGGTCATTCGAATCGTCCACTGGCAGCTCGAACCGGGCTACCGCGAGGGACTCGAGGAGGTCATTCAGGCCTTCAACGCGCTGCCGGAGAACATCGAGGCCGGCGTGGAGGTCCGCCAGCTGGCGATCACCGAGCGCGTCTACCCGCAGTTCCTCAACGTGCACATCCTAAGCGGCACCGCGCCGGACATCTGCGAGCGCGGCATGGCCCGCATGACCGCCGGCGACTACACCGCCAAGTACTTCGAGCCCCTGGGCCAGGTCGCCCAGCAGCCCAACCCGTTCAACAGGCCCGAAAACCTTCCCGAAAAGTACGCGAAGATGCTCGAAGGACTCAACCCCGAGCTGCTCGAGGTGCTTCAGGAAAGGCCTCTGCGTGAGACATTCGTCGACGGCATGCGTGGCGGCTGGAACGATCGCTTGCAGGAGTACTATGCCATCCCGACCAGTTTCTTCGGCCCCGTACGCCTCTACTACAACAAGACGTACATGCAGGAGAGCAAGGCGATCATCGCAGAGGCACTGGCCGCCCCGATCGCCCCGGCGTGGCTTGAAGCTTTCAAGGCCAGAAACATCATCCACAACCTGAACGACCCGGACCTGCTTAGCTGGGCGGTCGACTCCCAGACGCCGCCTGACACCTTCGGGCGACTGTTGCTGGTCTGCGACGCATTGCGTGTCTATGCCGATCGCGCGGGGAAGGACAAGCTCGTCCCGATTTCCGGCAGCAAGTACAGCATGTGGATCTTCGATTACTACCTGCCCGTCTTCACCGCCGCCCAGGCCGTTGCACTCGACGAAGACATCGGCGGATCGGTTTCGAACACCGAGTTGCTCCTCGGTTTGAAGACGGGCAAGTGGGATCTGGACGGCCCGTACATGCAGGGTTACTACGAGCTGGTGCGGTCAATCGCCGAGCAGTTCCCGACCGGCTGGGTCGGGCTCGACCGCGAGCAGGCCAATCGACGCTTTGTGCTGGGCAACGGCGGCATGATCGCCACGGGCGGCTGGGACGCCGGCAGCCTCTTCCAGGGTGCCTCCGAATCCGGCGAGCCGTTCGACGTGGGCATCATGAAGTTCCCACTGCCCGGGCCCGGCGAGAAGTGGTCCGAGATGACCGGCCCGGCCGCCACGGAAGCCGGCACCGACGCCGGTGCCCCCTACCAGATCTACCAGCAGTCCCGTCACAAGCCCGAAGCCATCCGCTTCCTGCAGTTCTTCGCCAGCTTTGCCGTCAACGAAGACTTCAACCGAGTCGCAAGCTGGATCCCCGTCATCGTCGGCGCCACCCCGACCGAACGCATGAAGCCCTTCACCCCTGACCCCACTGGCGTCACCGGGTCCGTGCAGCTTCGCATGAAGGGCGTCACCGGCCTGGTCGGGTCGGAGTACAACAGCACCTTCGAACTCTTCCTCGCCGGCGACGCCTCGGCGCAGGATATCAGCGACAGAACCCGTGCAGCACTCGCCAACGACAGCGCCGGCATGAACTACCGCATCTTCGTCGACTGGCGCACCGCCCGCGACCAGCACAGCAAGGCTGAGAGCATGCTCGCGGTGCAACAGATTCGCGAATACCTGATGGACGTGCCCGAGGCCCGTGAACGGCACCGGACACTCCTGCTTCAGTCCGTCAGTGCCGACAACGCCGTCACCACGCGCCAACTCTGGCACAAAGCCACCGACGGCGAGCCTTTCCCGGAATTCGACCGCTGATTCAGCACCGCGAATAACGCACGCACGACTGACACCGTGACCGTACAACCGCCGACAACGCTTCAAGGTTCAGCATGACCACCCTCGAGACCCAGGGCCGAATAGCCGCCGCAACCGACGACAGGAACCGCGCCGCGGACTTGCGCCGCAGCCGCCTGATGGCCAAGTTCGCCAACCGTTCACGGACCATCTCGATTCTCTACCTGCTGATGATGCCCACCATCCTCAGCATGCTCGTCTTCGGCTACTACCCGAAGCTCGATGTCATCATCAAGGCCTTCTACCGATGGACCCCCGGCGAGGTCGAGGAGTTCATCGGTGCCGGCAACTTCACCGCCGCCGTCGCCGACCCGCTCTTCTGGCAGAGCTTCAAGGTCGTTGCCATCATGCTCGTGGCCAATCTCTTCAAGATGTGGCCGGCCATCATTGTCGCCATCGCACTGCACCGCATCCTCTCGGACCGGTGGCGGTACATCTACCAGGTCGCCTTCGTCATCCCCATGGTCGTGCCCGGGCTCGTCTGGCTGCTCATCTGGAAGAGCTTTTACGACCCGGACTTCGGCATTCTCAACCAGTTCCTGAGTTCGACAGGCGCCATGGGCCTGCTCGCCTGGCTCGACGGCACGAAGGACGACCCCGGCGTCATGCCGCGAATCGCCGCGACACTCGCCTGGCCCATGCAGGCGTTGATCGCACCGGTCTTCGGAAGCGTGTGGGGCATCCTGGCGCTGGGCGGCTTCGTCTCCGCCACCGCCGGCCACTCGGACCGATCCTCGGGGCGCTACGCCTCCTACGCCAGCCTCCTCGGCCTGGCCGCTTTGCCCGTGCTGGCGGCCGTCACCGGGCTGGCCTTCTCTGCCGTGGGCTTCGCGCTCGTCGCGGGCATGGCGGTCTTCCTGATGTTCATGCTCGCCCGCGGGTTCGGAACGCAGTGGGTACTCTGGACGCTGCTGCTGCTGGGCGGCATCTGGGCGTTCCGCGGCGACACGTACCTGGCCCTGGCCCGCCTGCCGATCGCCGTCGCCGTCGCGATCGCCGTCTCTGAGATCGTCCGCCGCTTGACGATCGACGTACTCGCCGGCGACGTGCTCAAGTGGATCGGCGTGGGCGTCATCACTGTCGGCAGCCTGTTCGTCGCCTTCGGCATCATCTGGTCGAACCCGACGGGGCAGTTCGTCGAAGGCACCCCCGCCTGGATCGGTAACAAGGACCTTGTCCTGCCCGCCCTGATCTTCTGGGGCTTCCCATGGGTCGGCACCGTCGGCGTGCTCATCTACCTGGCCGGGCTGCAGCAGATCTCCAACGACGTCTATGAAGCCGCCGACCTCGACGGCGTCGGCCCGGTCCGCCGCCTCTTCCAGATCGAACTGCCCCTGATCATGACCCAGGTCCGCATCAACCTGATCTTCATGACGATCGGCACGCTCACGAGCTACGAGTTCTTCCTCATCCTCCTCGGTCCCGACGGCGGCCCGGGCAGCGTCGGCATCGTGCCGGGCCTCTACATGTACAAGAAAGCCTTCGTAGAAGGTGAATTCGGCTACGCGTGCGCCCTGGGCATGGTCATGTTCTTCATGATCCTGCTCCTGACCGTCATCTACCAGAAGTACGTCAAGGTCGAGAAGTAGCCGCCAAGAAGTAGCCACCGAGAAGTCGGCCTCAAAACGCTGCTTTCGAGAGTCGCGGTCGAGTTGTAAACGTCGAGAAGTTATCCCGGAGCAACATGCCTGCCAAAGTCAGCAAAAGCTCAGAAGCGTTCAAGCATGCCATCGTCCTGTTCGTGCTGCTGTTCGCCTTCTACCCGCTTTTCGTCACCGTCGTTATCAGCTTCAAGGATAACCAGCAGTACCAGGCCAACCCCTGGTTTTTCGACCACCCCTCCACCTGGAAGTGGGAGAACTGGTCGATCGCCTGGTCGATCATCAGCACCTACATCGCCAACTCGGTCGTCACGGCCGTCGCCGCCGTCGCGCTGGGCATGATCATGGTCGTGCTGACCGCCTACACCATCGCCCGGTACAGTTTCCCGGGCCGGAGCATCATCTACTACGGCATCATCGCCAGCATGTTTCTCCCCGGAACCGCTGCGACTCTCGTCACGCTCTTTGCACTCCTGAAAAACATGGAGTTGATCAACTCCCTCTGGGCCCTGGTCATCGTGGGTGCCGCCGGCGGGCAGGTGGCAGGCATCTTCATCCTCCGGCAGTTCATCGAGGACATCCCCAAGGAGCTTTTCGAGGCCGCCGAGATGGACGGCGCCGGGCACATCAAACAGATCGTGAACATCGTCCTGCCGATGTCCGGGCCGATCCTGGCGACCGTGGCGATCATGAAATTCCTGGGCGTCTGGAACAACGTCATGCTCCCCCTGGTCGCCCTGCGCGACCAGGAGAAGTGGACCATCCCCGTCGGCCTGCTCATGCTCGACGGCGAGTACGTCAAACCCTGGGGCCAGATGATGGCCGGCTATGCCATCGCCAGCGTGCCGCTCATCCTGCTGTTCATTTTCACCATGCGGTGGTTCGTCAAGGGCCTGGCCGCGGGCGCTATCAAGGGTTAAAGCCCGGCCGCCCGCCTCGATCTTTCTGTGCGCAACGTGATGTAACACCCCCTGATCGCACCTGTCGGCCGCCGGCTCAGTCCGGCGGCCGATTCTTATGC
The DNA here is from genome assembly GCA_050329715.1 of Phycisphaerae bacterium. GTDB lineage: Bacteria > Planctomycetota > Phycisphaerae > Tepidisphaerales > Tepidisphaeraceae > DAIOTR01. The sequence continues at coordinate 85,044 of JBHJOM010000021.1, read as the reverse complement.
GCCGACCCTTCCCTTCCTGCTGGACTTGGCGAACAATAGCGCAACCACTTCTGTTACGGAGGCTTCCGTGGAGCAACACGCCCAGGTAAACAACCCTCAGGCAAGCAACCCGTCGACCGGCCGAAAGCCACTCTCACTCGACTGGGTCTTTCCCATCGTCTTCATCCTCGCACTGGCCGTCTTCGGCTTCGGCGTAGCACTGGCCGCCCAGGACCGCGGGTACGAGCTGCTCGCCGCCGGCAGTGTCTGCCTGGTGCTGGTGCTCTCGGCATGGCCGCTTGCGCTCGGGCTGACGAGCAAGCTCCGCGCCGGCCGCGACGAGACCGCCGTCGCCACCGAGGTGCTTCGCCAGCAGCTTGCCCGCATCGAGGCGGTCACGCAGCTCATCAGCGAGAACCAGCTCATCTCCGACCGCGCCAAGACCGTCGCCTACCGCGACCGCGACCGCGATGCCCTTCGCCGCGCGCTCCAGGAGGACATCCGCCGGCGTGACTGGGAGGCGGCCAGCGTGCTCGTGCAGCAGATGGAAGCCCTCTTCGGCTACCGCCTCGAGGCCGAGGAGTACCGCCGGCAGATCCGCAGCGCCCAGGACGAGGTCATGCGCCGCGAGGTGGCCGAGGTCGTCGCGACGATCGACCGCCACGCCAAGGCCGAGGAATGGGACGCCGCAATGACCGAGGCCGACCAGCTCTCGCGCCGCTTCCCGGAGATGCCCGAGGTCCGCAACATCCGCCTGGACGTGGAACAGCGCCGCAACGCCTTCAAGCAGCGGCTGGTGGCCGAGTTCCGCAGCGCCGTGGACCGCCGCGATAACGACACCGCCCTGGAGCTGCTACGCCGGCTGGACCTGTACCTCTCGCCCGCCGAGGCCCAGGGCCTTGAAGAGCTGGCACGCGGTGTAGTCAAGGAGCGTATCGCGCTGCTGCGCCAGCAGTTCACCGACGCCGTGCACAACCAGGACTGGCCGCGTGCCGTGAGCCTGGGCGACACCATCGTCGGCGAGTTCCCCAACACGCTGATGGCCAAGGAAGTCTCGCAGAAGATGCCGACGCTCCGCCGCCGGCTCGAAGAGGGCGCAGAAACCACCCCGCAGGCGGCCGTCTGAGCCGATGCCGACGGCCCTGGTCATCGGCGGCGGTCCGGCCGGCTGCGTCGCGGCCGTCGCGCTCGCCCGCGCAGGCTGGGGCGTCACCCTCGTCGAACAAAAGCCCTTCCCACGCGACAAGGTTTGCGGCGAGTGCCTCTCCACGACCGCCGTCGGCGTGCTGCGACGCCTGGACCTGGCCGCCCGGCTCGAGCCGCAGGCCGTCCGCTTCACCGCCGCCCTGCTCCACCCGCGAACCGGCCGGTCACTGCGTTTACCACTTCCGCATGAGATGTGGGGCATCTCCCGCCACGCCATGGACCTGGCGCTGGTCGAGGCCGCCGCCGAGGCGGGCGTCACACTGCTGCAGCCGGCCCGTTGCACGGCCGTGCGCCCCGGCACCGCGAGCAGCCCGCCCGCCGTCGACGTCACACGCCTGCCGACGCGCGAAGTGACTACCCTCACCGCCGACGCCGTGCTCACCGCCGACGGCACCGGCACCACCGCCGGAACCGCCGGGCGACCCACCGGGGACTTCGGCCTCAAGGCCCACTTCCGCCTCGCCGAACTCGAGTCGACTGCGATTCACCTGTTCGGCGTCGAGGGCAGCTACGGCGGCGTGGCGGCCGTCGAGGGCGGGCGGTTCAACCTCGCCTTCAGCGTCCCGGCCAAACGCCTCAAGGCCGTTCGCGGCGACCTCGACGCCCTCTTCCAGCAGCTTTGCAGTGAAAACAACCACCTCGCCGCCGCAATGAAACTTGCCGAACGCACCGGCGACTGGCACGCCTGCCCGCTGCCGCGGTTCGCCCCGCCGTCGGCCTGGCCCGCGGGCGTCTGGCCGGTGGGCAACGCCGCGGCAGCGCTTGAGCCCATCGCCGGCGAAGGCATGGGCCTGGCCATGCGGTCGGCGGAGCTGGCCGCAACATACCTGGCAGCCGGCAGGTCGCCCGCCGAGTTGCACGCGGCCTACGTGCGGCTGTGGCGGCGCAAGCGTCTGCTCACCCGCGTCGCGGCTTTGCTGCTGTCGCGCCGTCGTTCGGCATGGCTCGCACTGCCTCTGCTGCGCGTGCCGGGCCTGGGCCGGCTGGGGCTGCGCGCGGTCGGCAAGTAACGCCGCGAGGCGCTTTTGCGGTGCTCCCGGCATATTCTTTCGGGCCATGCGTCTGCTCCACCGTTTCAACGACACCGCCGCGGCCGAGCGCTTCAGCGACTACCTCGTCACGCTGAACATCGCCAACCACCTCGAGTCACCCGACGGCGAGACCGAAGCATCGGCACCGACCGTCGCCGACCTCTGGATCGAGGACGACGACCGTCTGGACACCGCCCGGGTGGAGCTTGGCAAGTTCCAGGCCGAGCCGGGGCACGGCCGCTACGTCCAGGCACAGGCGAATGCCGCCCGGCTGCGAAGCCTGGAACAGAAACAGGCCGAGAAGCGTCGCCGGAACTTCAAGGACGTGCGGACAAGCTGGTCCGGTGCGGGTTTCGGCTCGCCGGTGACGATCTCGCTGATCGGCATCTGCGCGCTCGTCTACCTCGCGCAGCAGGCCGGGCAGCAGGACGCGATCATCGAGCGGTGGTTCTTCTTCGACGCCGGGGAGGACGCCCGGCCGTTCGGTGCGATACTCTCCGGCGAAGTCTGGCGGCTGCTCACGCCGATCCTCATGCACGGCGGCGTACTGCACCTGCTGTTCAATATGTACTGGCTCTGGTTCCTCGGCGGCCAGATCGAGAACCGCCGGGGCACGGGCATCTTCCTGTCGCTGCTGCTGGGCTCGGCGTTGGTCAGCAATGTGGGGCAGTACGTGTGGGCGGGCTTCACCGACGACTGGGGGTTCATCACCGCAGGCTTCTTCCTGGGCATGAGCGGCGTTAACTACGCGCTACTCGGCTACGCGTGGATGAAGCAGAAGTACCAACCGCACCTTGGCCTTCAACTCGGGCCGCACACGGTGCTGGTGATGATGGTGTGGCTGGTGGCCTGCATGGCCGGGCTGATCGGCAACGTTGCGAATGGCGCACACGTCGTCGGGCTGCTTGTGGGCCTGGGCGTTGGCGTCGCGCCGGTGTACGTACGGAAGCTTCGCAAGCAGCTCTCCTGACAAGGCCGCGGCGTTGGGGCGGCGTTTCGGCGGGTTGTCGTTCTGGCGTGGCGGTTGCCAGTCGCTAGGATCGTCGCCGGTGAATCCGCCCGGAGCCTGCACCTGAAACGCCGCAGCAGACCCATGATGCTTCTGGGCCGCTGGGACGTGGCACCGACGGGTATGCCGCTGTCGCAGCGACTCAGCGCGCCGCAGTTGTTCGTCGGCTCCTTCGTGCTGCTGATCCTGGCCGGCACGCTCGTGCTTCGGTTGACGCCCGGGCTCTACACGGGCGCGGGGCTCGGCTGGCTGGACTCCCTCTTCACTGCCACCAGTGCCGTGTGCGTCACCGGCCTGATCGTGGAGGACACCGCCACCTACTTCACCTTCGCGGGCCAGGCCGTGATCCTGGCGCTCATCCAGCTCGGCGGGCTCGGGATGATCGCGTTCACCAGCATCATCATTGTCTCGCTGGGCCAGCGTGTTTCGTTACGTCAGACGGGCGTGGCCGCAAACGCCGTTGCGGTGGTGCCCAACCTCTCCGAGGAGCAACTGCTGGGCAACGTGGTGAAGTTTACATTCCTTCTGGAGGCGATCGGGGCTGTGCTGCTCTACCTGCTGTGGGGGCCGCGCATGGGCTGGGGCGAGGCGGCCTGGCCGGCGTTGTTCCACAGCGTTTCGGCGTTTTGCAACGCGGGCTTCAGCACGTTCACCACGAGCCTGGTCCCCTTTTCACACGACCCGCTGACGCTGCTGGTCGTCTCGGCATTGATCGTCATCGGCGGGCTGGGCTTCGTCACACTCGCAGACGCCGCCTACCGCCGCAGCCAGGCCCGGGCCGGCCGGCAGGTGCGGCTCTCGCTGCACACGCGCATGGTCGTGGCGACCACGGCAACACTGCTCATCGGCGGTTTCTTCGCCTTCACCCTGCTGGAGTGGGAACGAACGCTCGTCTCCATGCCGTGGTACCACCGCATCATAAACGGGCTGTTCATGAGCGTGACCTGCCGCACCGCCGGCTTCAACACCATCGACTACGCGCAGGCGAACCCGAACACCAACTTCCTGACGATCCTGTTCATGGGCATCGGCGGCTCGCCGGGCTCAACCGCCGGGGGCATCAAGACGACGACGTTCTTCCTCATCGGCCTGCTCGCCTGGAGCCGCCTTCGCGGCCGGCAGATACCACAGGTCTGGGACCGCTCCATCCCCGAGGAAACCACCCAACGGGCGATCGGCCTGTTCGTGGCGTACTTCGGCGTCGTCACGCTCGGCATCTTCCTCCTGACGCTCACCGAGCCCAGCGGGGACGAAAGCTTCTCATTCCTGCCGCACATGTTCGAGGCCGCAAGTGCCGTCAATACCGTCGGCCTCTCCATGGGCCCCACCGCGCACCTCAGCTCGCCGGGCAAGCTCGTCATCATCGGGCTGATGTTCCTCGGCCGAGTCGGCCCGCTGACCTTCGCCGCGGCACTGGCACTGCGCGTTCGCCAAAGGCCCGGCAGGTTCAGGTACGCGTACGAGGACGTCGTGGTGGGTTGATCGGGTTGGCTGCCAGCGAACAAAAAACACCGGGGCGGAAGGGCCTTCCCTTCCGCCCCGGTGCCGTACACCGTGCCGTTGCCGCCTACATCTTCACTGCGGCGACCAGTTCCTTCACGTGGTCGATGCTCGTCTGGAACATCGCCTTCTCCTCGGCCGTCAGGTCGATCTCCAGCACCTTCTCCACGCCCTCGGTACCCAGGATGCACGGCACGCCTACGAAGTAACCGCCGATGCCGTACTCGCTCTCGCAGTAGGCGGCACATGGGAGGATGCGCTTCTTGTCCTTGATGATGGCCTCTGCCATTTGCACGCTGGCGGCGGCCGGGGCGTAGTAGGCGCTGCCTGTCTTCAACAGCCCCACGATCTCGGCACCGCCCTTGCGCGCGCGGTCGATGATCGCGTCGAGCTTCTCCTTGGCGACAAGCTGCGTCACGGGGATGCCGCCGGCGAAGGTGTAACTGGCCAGCGGCACCATGTCGTCGCCGTGGCCACCTAAAAGCAGGGCCTGCACGTCCTCCACGGAGCAGCCGATCTCGGCGGCGAGGAACGCGCGGTACCGGGCCGTGTCCAGCACGCCGGCCTGCCCGACGACCTTGTTCGTCGCAAAGCCGCTGGCCTTCCACGCGACATAAACCATCGCGTCCAGCGGGTTCGAGACGACGATCATCACCGCGTTCGGGCTGTACTTGGCGACGTTCTTGGCGACTTCCTTCACGATCTCCGTGTTCTTGGCGATCAGGTCGTCGCGGCTCATGCCAGGCTTACGCGGAAGCCCGGCTGTCACGATCACCACGTCCGAGCCGCTCGTCGGCTCGTAGTCGGTCGCGCCGGTGATCCGGGCGTCGTAGCCTTCGATCGGGGAGGCCTGGTACAGGTCCAACGCCTTGCCCTGCGGCATGCCGTCCACCTGCGGGATGTCCACCAGCACAATGTCGCCCAGTTCCTTCGCCGCGGCCCAGTGGGCACACGTGGCACCGACATTGCCCGCTCCGATGATGCTGATTTTGGCACGTCGCATTCGAGTATCTCCTTGGTAAAGCCGCCGACCTTGGCGCGCGGCACGATTATCCCCATCAACCCAACAACTTCAACGCAGCCGACACGGACACTCTGCCACGCCGATGCCCGCATCCTCCTGACACGACCGCCCCTCAACCTGAGCCCGTTGCCCACACACAGGCTATCTTCTCAAGAGAATGCGGAAACTGCTGATTCTCAACACGGACCTCGAACTCGGCGGCACGCCCCGGGTCGTCGAGCAACTGGCCCGGAGACTCCGATCCACCCGACCCGGCCCCAACCCACTCGAGGTGCACGTCGCCTGCCTCGCCGGCCTCGGGCCCGTCGGGCACGCGCTGCTCGAAGCGGGCATTCCCGTCACCGCGCTCGACGCCACCGGCCCGGCCGCGGTCGTTCCCGTCGTCGCGCGCCTCGCCGCCCTCGTCGAACAGCAGGGCATCGACACGATGCTCTCGTTCCTCGTCCACGCGAACGCGGTCGCGGCCGCCGTCGCCACACTCACGGGCGTCAAGCACCTGCAAAGCATCCAGACCACGCAGCCCGAGCCCGCCTGGCATTGGCGCGTGCAGGGCCTGGTTCACCGTGCTTCCTCGCGCGTGATCGTGCCGAGTGCCAGCATCGCCGAGGCGGCACGGCGGCGTGCGGGCATCGGGGCCGGCAAGCTCGTGCTGATCCCCAACGCCGTGGACCTGCCGGCCGAAGCATTGCCCGTTCGCGACACCGGCGGGGAGGTCCGCATCGGCTTCCTCGGCCGGCTGGACCCGGTCAAGCGTGTGCCGCTGCTCGTGCATGCAATGCGTTCACTTCCGATGCGCTACACGTTGCACATCTTCGGTGACGGCCCCGCCCGGCGTGATGTTCTCGAGGCCGCCAGTGGCCTGCACCGGGGGCAGTTCACCCACCACGGCTACGCCGACCGCGACGCCGCGCTTGCGCAACTGGACGTGCTGGTGCTGCCGAGCCTGGCCGAGGGTTGCCCGATGGTGCTGCTGGAGGCGATGGCCGCGGGCGTACCGGTCGTTGGCACGGATGCGCCTGGGATCCGGGACGTGATCGAGGACGGGGTCACGGGCCTTCTCACGCCGCCGGGCCGGCTGGCCGAGGCGCTGCGGCAACTGGGTGAGGACGCCCTGCTCCGCCGCCGCCTGGCCGCCGCCGCCCGCCGTCGCGTGGCCGATCGGTTCACATGGCAGCAGACCCTGCCCGCCTGGCAGTCGTCGCTGAAGGCGTGAGCCGGCCGACATGAACCGGCCGCTGTGAACAAGGCCCCGCCCGGGGTAAGGCATGAACCGGTCCAGAATCGCAGCTGCGCACCAGCTTGTGTGCACTCGCAGGTCGTTCAACTCGCTTCGCGACCTCGAACTGCTTTAGGATTTGCCACATGACAACGCTCGGCATCGGCATATTCGGCCTCAACGGCCATCAGTTGCGCGGGAAGCTACCGGCACGCGCGAAGCTTGTCGCCTCGGCAGGCTTCGACCGCCCGGCCGATGTGACTTCCGGCGGCAAAGGCGCATCGTTCACCTGGCTTGAGGGCGTGCCGCACTACGACTCGCTCGACGCCATGCTCGCCGACGAGCGGGTGCAGATGGTCAGCCTCTGCTCGCCCGTCCGGGAGGAGCAGGCTGGGCACGCCATCCGCTGCCTGGAGGCCGGCCGGCACGTCTACGCGGAAAAGCCCGTCGCCTTCGACGAGCCGACGCTGGACCGCATCCTGGCGGCCGCCAAGGTCCACGGCCGCAAGTTTCGCGACATGGCCGACACCTTCAATGACTTCCCCCTCATGCAGATGCGCCGCCTCGTGGCCGAGGGCTTCATTGGCGAAGTCGTACAGGTCTTTTGCCAGAAGAGTTACCCCATCGGCAGCAACCGCCCGCAGGACGAAGCCGTCGACGGTGGCCTGCTGCGCCAGGTGGGCATCCACGCCGTGCGGATGATCGAACTCGTCTCCGGAAAACGCTTCACCGGCGAGCTACAAGCCCTGGAAACCCGCCACACCAACCCCGGCACCGGCCACCTGCGCATCGCCTGCAGCGGACAGAGCGCACTGACCGGCGGCGGTATCGCAACGTTCATCTGCAACTACAGAAACCCGGCCGCCGGCTTCGGCCAGCATGGCAACGAACACCTGCGCCTCTTCGGCACCCGCGGCTTCATAGAAACCACCGACGGCCACCAACGCCCCCGCCTCGTCACGACCGAAAAGTACCACGGCCCCCTCCCGCCGGAGGATCACCGGCCGCCCACCCACCTGGAAAGCTTCGTCCTCCACTGCCTGGACAACACGCCGATGCCCTTCAGCCTCGAGGACGAAATGCACGCGGAGCGCGTGGTCATTCACGCGAAACACCAGGCAAAACTCATCGAAGCTTGAAGTCGTCGCTACATCTGCATGTCATCAGCGATCACTGACACGGCAGAGCCGCAGACTGCGCAGAGACGAGAGAATCGGAGAGTAATGAGCCCCAGGATACCGCAGTTTGATGCAGCATACCGACTGCAGACTGCTTGCCCCCTCCAAAGCCAAACATCAATTCTCTTTCTATGATCTGCCTACCTCTGCGGCCTTTGTGTTATCAACCAGAACGAAAACTCAATGTCTAAACAAACGCCGCCTGAAGTCGCTCGGTCGCCTTGGGCTTGCCGATATCGCTCTTGCCGAAGCCGGGTAGCGCGCCGGCTTTTTCGGCGGCTTCCTGGGCGTCTTCGTAGTTGCTGACGAGCATCATCTTCAGGTTCGGGTGGGTCTCCTTCAGGCGGTGGATCATCGCAACGCCGGTGTCTTCGTCGTAGCCGGCTTCCAACTGGCGGTTGAGCAGCACGAGGTCGGCGCCTTCTTCGAGCGTCTGTCGGAGGAGGTGCTCGTTGTCCGCGCCGATGACGGTGGCGTCGGGAAAGGCCTTGCGGACGGCCGAGCGGAGGTAGGTGCTGTCCGGGCCGCAGTGGCCCACGAGTGCGATGCGTTTCGACATGGGTGCTCCTGGCTGGTTTCGGCTTGTGGCGGTGCTCATTGCTTTGAAGAACGGGCGGCGGCGATGTTACTCGCCGCCGGTGTCATCATCGTTGGAGGGTTCCTCGGTGTCAGCGCCGCGTGATTCGCCGTCCTGCCCGGCCCGGCGGAAGATGGCCACGACACGCTCCATGCTCACCACGAACAGGCGGTTGTCGTGCTCCATCTCCACGGGGATCGCCTCGCGCGGGTCGAACAGGACTTTGTCATACTGGCGGATGGTCGTGTCCTCGTCGTTCTCGACTTCCTTGCTGACGGCCACGACGCGCCCGGTGATCACCGGGATCTCATGGCTGTCGGGAAGGACGATGCCGCTTTTGGTTTCCCGGCGGTTGTCGTCCTTGCGGACGACCACGCGCCAGCCGAGTGGTTCGATCACGTCGAAGTTCATTTTTGCCTGCAAAGGGTCTCGGGCCATGCCCTCATTCTACGCAATCGAACGGGCTAAGGCGTGATGGGAACGCGTGTTAAACGCGAATCGACGGGCGACGCCGCCTGGCCGGACGATCGCGTGCTGCGTCAGTGTTCCCGTCGGTTCAGCGCGTTGTAGGCCTCCCACAAACGTCGAGGCGTGAAGCCCAACTCGAAGGCAAAGAGCATGGCGGCGTCGGTAAGCCCCTGGCGGACGACGCAGTTGGCGATGAACCGCCGTGGGCTTGTTTGCGCCGGCGGCGTGATGATGGCCGTGCGGCCGAGGGTTGTCATGCGGCGGGAGAATCGCACGTCCTCAAAGAGCGGCTGTTGAGGAAACCCGCCGATGCGGTCGAAGGTGCTTCGCCGGCAGAAAATCGCCTGATCGCCAAAGAAATGGTGGTTCCAGCTGAAGCGAACCCGGTTGCAGAACCGCACAACCCGCAGCGTCTGGCGGTTGAGCCCGCAGTGGGCGGCGTGCTCGCCGAAGGCGAAGTCGAACGCGCCGCCGACGACGTCTGGCTGATGCAGCCGGGCGGCAACGGCCCGGCCGGCGTCGGGCGGCAGGCGGGTGTCGGCATGCAGGAACAGCAGCACGTCGCCCCGCGCGACCCGTGAGCCATTGTTCAGCGCCGTTGCACGTGAGCATGCCCCGTTTGTGACGGCGTCGGCGCATGCCCGGGCCATGCAGAGCGTGCCGTCGGTACTCGCGCAGTCGCTGACGATGACTTCATGTCGCACGCCCCGACAGGCGTCGCGGGCCTGGGTGATCGCAAGGGTGATCTGCGCCGCCTCGTTCAGCGTCGGGATGATGATCGAGAGCCGTCGCATCGGCACGTTACAGCCGAAGCAGGGCCTCGATCTTGGCGGCCAGGATGAAGTCGTTTTTCGTCAGCCCGCCGGCCGAGTGGCTCGTGAGGCTTACGCCGCAGCGGTTGTAGTTCACGGCCAGGTCCGGGTGGTGGTCATGGCGGTTGGCCAGGTGTGCGACGGCATTGACGAAGTCGATCGTCTCGTAAAAGTCCTCAAATTTGAAGGTTTTGCTGATGTTCTGGCCCTCCTGCTGCCAGCCATGAAGAAATCCGAGCAGCTGAAGAGCCTCGGCCGGCTCCAGCTTCCTGGCTGACTCGCCGGTGATCTTCTGATTTACGAGTTCGTCGTGTGTTGCCATTGCGGGTTACCTTTCCAGGCACACACTAGGCGGCCTGACGACCATGCGTTGGATCATCGGCGACATTCACGGCATGCTGCGGCCCCTGGAGACGATCCTGGACGCCGTCCGCCGCGCCGACAGCCGGCCGGACTTCCTCTTCTGCGGTGACTACGTCAACCGCGGCCCGGACTCCCACGGCGTCATCGAGCTGCTACGCCAGCTGCCAAACGCCCGGTTCATTCGAGGCAACCACGACGACATGTTCGACCTCGTCGTCAACCACCAGTCATACGCCCACAACCCCCACCGACCCACGCCGGTGGCGGCCTTTGCCGACATGTACAACCACGGCATGGGGCAGACGTTTCAGAGCTACGGGGCGAGTACCGAGCAGATCAGAGCCGCCGCCCGGGCCGGAACGGAGGACGCCCTTGCCGAACTGGCCGACCACGTTCCGGACAATCACAGGCGTTTTACAAGGGATTTAGAGCCATTGGCTGTCGATGACGACCTGCTGGTCGGCCACGGCTACTGGCCCCCGGGCATGCCCAACGACATGGCAGACCCTACCGCGCTGCTCTTCGAGCCTGAGGCACGCAGCCGGCTCATCTGGGGCCGCTTCAGCACCCAGGAGCTCGAGGCAGACAAGCCCTGGCGACGCCGGGGCTACTTCGGCCATACCCCCACCATGAACTACCCCCCGGACCTCCGCGGGAACGACCGCAGGCCCGCACGCGGGCCGTGGCTTACCCTCGTCGATACCGGCGCGTTCCACCCCACCGGCGGGCGGCTCTCGGCCGTCTGCCATGAGACAGGCCAGCTCCTCCAGGCGACCCGCACGGGCGAGCTGCTTTAGCCCCAAGCCTTCGGCCCGCCGACGGGGATGCCGCTCGTCGTAACCGCCTCCAGCGACAGGTCAGACACCCGCCCCGCCGCCAACATCTCGTGCGCCAACCCCGCCGACATTGCCGCATTATCAGTGCAAAAACGCAATTCCGGCACGAACACCGGCACCCCAAGCCCCGGCAGCTGCGCCCGCAAGCCGGCGTTCGCCGAGACGCCGCCCCCCACGATGACCGACCCCGCTCCGGTCTGGTCCAACGCCCGCCGGAGCTTCGTGAGCAGGGTCTCCACGCACGCGGCCTGGAAGCTGGCGGCGACGTCCGCCACCTGGGCTTCGCTCAGGCCGGACGCGTCCCGTTCGCGGCCTTTCTCGCCTCGTACGTGGTACAGCACGCTGGTTTTGAGCCCGCTGAAGGAGAAGTCCAGGCTGTCCGGGCCCAGCAGGCTCCTGGGGAAGCGGATGGCCCGCGGGTCCCCCTTCTGCGCGAGCCGGTCGATGACCGGCCCCCCCGGGTAGCCGAGCCCCAGGATCGCCGCGACCTTGTCGTACGCCTCGCCGACGGCGTCGTCGATCGTCCTGCCCAGCAGCACGACCTGTGTCCAGTTTTGTACGAAATAGACCGCCGTATGCCCGCCGCTGCACACCAAACCGACGGCGGGAAATGCCATTTTCACAGAATTGTCCAACAAAACGCTGTACAAGTGCGCCAAAACGTGGTCTGTGTCCACCAGTTTCCTGCCCGTCGCCCAGGCGAGCGTCTTTGCCGCCGTGACACCCACCAGCAACGACCCGATAAGCCCCGGCCGGTTCGCCACCGCCACCGCGTCCACCTCGTCGAGCCCGACACCCGCCCCGGCCAGCGCCTCGTCGCACGCCGCCTTCAGCGTCGGCAGCAAAGCCTCGATGTGTGCCCGGCTCGCCACCTCCGGCACCACCCCGCCGTACGCCGCGTGCAGCTGCGCCTGGCTCGCGACGACATTGCTCAGCACCCGCCTGCCATTCTCTACAATCGCAACACTCGTCTCGTCGCATGTACTCTCAACACCCAGTATGCAGCTCACGACGCACCCCGCTCCCCATTCAAACCGCCGCCCGCTTCGCCGCCCGATGTGCCGCCGCGTGAGGCCTCCACCGCCGCCGCACCCACCAGCGCCTCCACCGCCGCCTCCAGCTGCCGGTCTACGAATCGGCCCTCGCCCGCCGCTTCCATCGCCGCCGCCGCCGAGGCCGTCGCCCTTCCGTTCGTCAGGTACGCGTCCGTCGCGAGCTGGCCGCTCAGCGCCCGCAGCTCGTCGTTCGTGTAGGCGATGGTGATGTCCGGCTCCACGCCCCAGCTCGGGCTGTCGGGGGTTCGCTGCAGGCTTCGGCCGCTGGGCAGGTACCACTTGGCCGTCGTCAGCTTCAGCATCCCCGGGCCGCCGGGTATGCCGCGCACCAGCATCGTCTCCTGCACGCTCCCCTTGCCGAACGTGCGCGTCCCCACCACCAGGGCGCGGTCGTGGTCCTGCAGTGCCCCGGCCACCACCTCCGCGGCCGAGGCGCTCTGCTCGTTCACCAGCACGGCCATCGGCACGCCGGTAATGCGGCTGCCGTCGGCGGGGTGTACCTGCTCGAGCCGGCGTCGGCCGCTCTGCGTCAGCAGCACGCCGTCGGTCACAAACTCGTCGGCCAGTTCCAGTGCCTCATCAAGCTGGCCGCCGGGGTTAAACCGCATGTCCAGTATCAGCCCGCGGAGCCCGTGTGCCTCCAGGTCAGTCACGATCTGGCGAATCTCATCGGCCACGCCCGGCGTAAACTGGCTCAGTCGCACGTAACCGATCATCGGCTCATCCAGCACCGTGTAGTCCCACGTGTCGTCGGCATTGCGTCGGTAACCCTTCACCATCGGCACGCTCACGTCGGCCCGCGGCATCGTCAGGTCCAGCGTCCGGCCGTTGCGGCGTAGGGTCAGCGTCACCGTCGTGCCCACGGGCCCGCGCACCAGTTCCTGCACCCGCTCGATGGCCGCGGTGCTTACGTCGGTGCCGTCCACCGCGGTGATCACGTCGCCGGCCGTTACGCCGGCCTCGAACGCCGGGCTCGCCTCGATGGGCGAAGCCACCTCCACGCCGCCGCCCTCGCGTTCGATGAGGTAGACGCCCACGCCGCGAAAGTTCCCCTCGAGTGACCCGCTGAACGCCTCACGGTCGGCCGGCGGCACGTAGGTGCTGAACGGGTCGAGCCGCGACATCACGCCCGCGATGGCCGCGTTGCGAAGCGTCTCCGCCGAGACCTCGCGTACGTAGTCGTCCTCGATATGCCGTGCGATGTCGATCAGCCCGCCGGCGAAGGGCATGTCCGTCTGCCGCGGCGTAAGGGTAAAGGCGGCCCGCCCCGCGAACCCGGCCACCAGCACCGCGGCCAGAAGCCAGGCCGTTCGTTCAGCTCTCATGCCCCCATTGTACCCGCCGCCCCCTGAAGCCAAGCACCCGCCGGCCGGCCGGCCGATCAATGCCGAGCCAACCCAGGCCTGACTCGTCCTCCTGAACGAGCCCGGCGAGTTGAAGGACCCGCAGGGGCGATGCTCCAGCCAGTACACCGTCGGGCCGATGGCCGAAGGGCACTCGCGGGCGTGTCTGAATGCAGAAGCACCGAGGGCACAGAGGTTGACAGATCGGTGAGGGGAAGAATTAGAGTTGAAGCAGAGGGCCGTTTGCAGAGCCGGAGAAGACGCCGCGTTCCTCGCCCCGGAGGGGGCCTGTTTCCTCGCCCCGGAGGGGCCCTGTTTACCTGCCCCGGAGGGGCGTCTTGCCGGGAAGCGTCGTGCCGCGATGCGTCGGCCCTTCCGACGCATGCCCTCTCGTGGCGCTATGCGGTTCTGCGCATCGCTCTATACATCCGCCTCATACTGCTCTTCTCTGTAACCTGCACAAACCAATGATCTATGCTTCTACAACCCCAATCAGCATCATGTCATCGGGCATTGGCGAAGGATGCTATTGTTCGGGTTGCTTCCTGCTCACGATCTCTGGTCGCCCATCACCTGACCTATGATCGGCGGCATGGGCACGTCCAGTGTCGCGGCGAAGGCGCGGAGCAGTTCGGCTTCCTCCACTTCCACGGTGCCGTCCACCAGCACGGCCGCGGCGGCGGCGTCCAGGATGCGACGCTTCACCCCCGGCGACGCGTCCGCCAGCTTCGTTAACGCCGCGTCCAGCGCCTCGAACGGCGGGCGCGTCTCGGAGATGGCGCTGACGCCCGGCAGTTGCCTTGCGGCGGCCCCGGCGGCGGCGGAACGGCGGGCAGGCGGGGCCGTCGACACCAACGCCGAGAGCGCAACCCCTATCTCCTCGGCCAGCGGCCGGACGGACATGTACTTGGACCGCTGCCGCGGCCTGGCCTGCGTCGCGTGCTGCACCATCCGGAAGCAGGCGAACTCGAACAGCGACACGAACGCGTCGGCACGGATCAACTCGCGCAGCGTCTGCATGAACGGCCTGACCTGCGACTCAGACAACGCACGCAGCGCCGGCATGCTGATCTCGAGCAGCGCCAGCCGCGCTTCGCGGCCCTGGGCCCGCACACGCGCGTGCAGCTTGGAGACGACGTACGCCAGCGGCGGGTCGCGCCGTTCAAGCTCGGCCTGCTGACGGGCGCGGACGGCGGCGTCGGCGTCGTCCAGCAGCAGGCAGCAGATGATGCCGCGGGCGCTGAACGGCTCGTGGGCGGCGTCGCGCAGGTCTTCGGGGAGGTCTTGCAGCAATGTGCCGGCGTAAACGACGTGCTCCGGGTCGAGCCGGCCGGCGGCGCCGAGGAATGCGCCGGGCGTCAGGTCCATGCTGCCGTGTTGCCTGCCCCTTGCGGCGGCGGCCGCGGCAGGCAGCGGCGGCGGCCCGCCGGCCAGGCCGGAAACGCCCGCGGCCATACCTGCGGTGACACCCGCCCTCGGCCCGCCGGCGACGGGGGCCGTCTGCGATTCGTCATACTGCTGTAAGTTCCCGGCGAAGCTGGGGTCCAGCGCCTTGATGCGTTCCTCGAGCGGCGGGTGGCTGGCGAAGAGGCGGGTGAAGCCGCTGCGCGACGAGCCGAAGAACATGTGGGCCGCCTCCTCGGCGTGGCTGTTGCGGACCTTGCTGCCGGTTTCGTACCCGCCGATCTTCTTCAGTGCCCCGGCGATGCCTTCCGGGTTGCGGGTGAACTGCACGGCCGAGGCGTCGGCCAGGTACTCCCGCTGCCGGCTGACGGCCGCCTGAATGAGCCGGCCGAAGAGCACGCCGATGTACCCGATGGCCGCCAGCGCCAACCCCGCGACGATGATGACGAGAATGATCGCCACGCCGCTGCCCTTGTCGTTGCTGCTGCTGCGGCGTCGGCCAGAGCCGGTCCCGGCATAGGCGAAGGTGCGCACGACCGTAAGCCCGATGACGCCGATGACGAGGATGCCGAAGTTGATTCCAATCATGCGGATGTTCAGCCGCATGTCGCCGTTGAGGATGTGGGAAAACTCATGCGCGACGACGCCCTGCAGCTCGTCGCGGTTGAGCTTCTGGAGGCAGCCCTGGGTGACGCCGACGACGGCGTCCTCCTGCGTGAAGCCGGCGGCGAAGGCGTTGATGCCCGGCTCGTTGTCCATCACGTAGACCTGCGGCACCGGCATGCCGCTGGCGATGCTCATCTCCTCGACGATGTTCTGCAGCTGCTTTTCGTGGGGCGAGGCCGCGGGGTTCAGCGGGCGGCCGCCGAGCATCTCGGCGACGCTCTTGCCGCCGCCGGCAAGCTGTGCGGACTTGACGAGGCTGCCGCCGCCGATGACGACGAGCGTGCCGAGCGTGGCCATGGCGAAGTACTTCGGGTGCCACCACCAGGTGCCGGGTGCCTGGGCCTCGGGGGGCGGCGGCGGGTCATCGAGCCCCTGTGCGGTGCGGCGCTGGGCGGCGGCGTAGTTGGCGTGGATGTCGCGGATCTCGCGGTCGGTGTAGCCGAGTTGTTCGAGCTCCCAGCGGGTGGGCGGCTCGGTCAGCGGTGCCGGACTCGCGCGGTTGGCGTCGGCGAACCGCGCCGTGTCCGCCTTGAGGCCCTGCCCGTACCAGACCCACAGCCCGGCCAGCACCACGCCGTTGACCGCGATGACGATCGCCAGCACCGCCAGCACGTAAAGCACCACGAGCTTGGTAGTGCCCGCCCGCGCCCTGTCCTGTTGCCCGAAGAAGTCCATGCGTTAGACATCCATGCGTTAGCTGAGTGAAACCTGCACGGCCTGGCGTTCCTGCTCGGCCTCGATGCGGAAGAGCTCGGCGCGGTCGAACCCGAACGTGCCGGCGACGAGGTTGCTCGGGAAGCTCTCGCGCTTCGTGTTGTACCGCATGACGGCGTCGTTGTACGCCTGGCGGGCGAAGGCCACGCGGTTCTCGGTGCTTGAAAGCTCCTCCATGAGCTGGGAGGTCTGCCGGTCGGCCTTGAGGTCCGGGTAGGCTTCCATCAGGCCGAACATGCGGCCCATCTGCCCGGTGAGCATCTGCTCGGCGGCGATGAGCCCGACGATGGCCTGGCCGTCGGACGGATCACGGGCGGCGGCCTGGTTCGCCCCGGCCGCCTGGTTGCGTGCGGCGATGACGGCCTCGAGCGTCTCGCGCTCGTGCTGCATGTACCCCTTGACGGTCTCGACGAGGTTGGGGATCAGGTCGTAGCGGCGTTTGAGCTGCACGTCGATCTGCGCGTAGCCGTTCTTGTAGCGGTTGCGCAGCGCAACGAGGCTGTTGTAGACGGCCACGACGAACAGCACGCCGCCGAGCACGACGACCAGCAGCGTAACGAGGACGAATAGCCAGGGCATGACATACCTCAGGTTGAACCGGGTGCGGTGCTGACAGAACAGGGTACGCGTTGGCTCATGCGCGTCCATTCCAGTGCGGCCTGGCGTTTGTAAGCGCATGCCGGGCAAAGAAGGAAGTTGCAGCTTAGGTGGATGCCAGACTTGCCGATAGTAAGTAAGATAGCCGGGCTCGGGTGATCGCCGCCGGGGCATGCCGGCGGCGAGCGGATGAGGAGTCGTACATGACACGGATGGCAACAGCTTCAACGGTTTACCTCGCCGGCGGCTCGGGCGCGTCGGCCAAACCTGCGACGTCGGACACGGACACCTACGCATTGCTCGGCGTCACGGCGGTGGCGGTCTGGTCGATGGTCGATTTCATCTGCACGGTGGTGGCGTGGAAGGCCGGCTGGATGCACGAGGCCAACCCCATCGCCCGCCCGATGCTCGAAGCCGGGGCCTTCGGCACGCTGCTGGTCTTCCGCATGGGCGTCGTCGCGGCCGGCACGATGATCCTGTACAGCTTGCGCCGCCACACCAGCGCCCGCTTCGGCCTGAGCGCGTGTACGGGCATCCACGCGCTGCTCATGGGGTGGTGGGCGGTCTTCTGGGTCATCGCCTGAGGTAAGCGCGGCGGTTACAGCTTGTCGTACTTGGTGGCTCGGCCGCGGGACTTGTCGGCGGGGTACTTCGCCACGTTCATGGCCATCTTGCGGTCGAAGGCTTCGGCCAGGTCAATCTTCCGGTCCGCGGCGATCAGCAGCACCCAGCCGAGCACGTCCGCCAGCTCGTCGGCGACTTCATCGGCGTGCTCCGTCAGGTGGGCGTCGAGCGCTTCGCCCTGACGCCACTGGGCCAGCTCCAGCAGCTCCGTCGCCTCCAGCACGAGCGAGAGGAACTGGTCCTTGGGGTTGTGAAACTGCTCCCAATCCCGCTCGCGGCGGAAGGCCAGCAGCACCTGTGTCATGCGGCGAAGGTCGTGCGGCTGAAGGTCGTGCGGGGTATGCGCCGCCGGGTCGTTCGCGTCAGGCATGCCCTTCCTCCAGGATGCGGCGGGAGAGGTCCGCCTGCACGGCGTGGAGGCGCTGCTCGAGCACCTCGGTGATCTGCCGGCCGGGGAGGTGGTCCAGCCGCACCGGGTCGCCGTAGAGCACGAAGATGTTCCCCGGGCGGGGCAGCTTGCGGTGCCGCGGCCAGGCCTCGTACGACCCGCGAATGGCGATGGGCACCACCGGCACGCACGCCTTCTTGATGACCAGCGCCGCCCCCGGCTTGATCGGCTGCATGCGGCCGTCTTCCGTGCGGCTGCCCTCGGGGAAGACGTTCAGCGTCCAGCCGGCCTGGAGCACCGAGATCGCCTGGCGCATCGCGCCAAGGTCGCCGCGTTCCTGGTTCACGGGGAAGGCGTTCAAATCCGTGATCAGCCGGCCGAAGAACGGGTTCTTGAACAGCCCGTCGCGGGCCAGGAACGCCGTGGGCCGACGCAGGTGCACGGCCACGAGGATCGGGTCCAGAAAGCTCTGGTGGTTGCTGGCGAGCATCACCCCGCCGTGGCGCGGAACCTTGTGCAGGTCGTAGGTTTTGAGCCGGAACATCGTCGCGCAGGCGATGAAGCAAGGCGTGCGGCAAAACTGCCACAGGAGCGAAGGCTCACGAGGATTTCTAGAAGCGGACGACATGGTGCGAACAACGGCTCCTGCTACGCTCGGCGGCCCCTACGGGCGGCGGACCAACGCCTCGGCCCGCCGGACGATCGTTTCGACGACCTGGTCCTGTTCCAACTGCGTCGTGTCGAGGCTCACGGCGTCCTCGGCCCGGCGGGTGGGGCTTACGGCGCGCGTCTCGTCTCGGCGGTCGCGCTCGATCATCTCCTGGTAGATCCGCGTCGGGTCGACGATCTCGCCGCGTTTCCGCAACTGGGCCGTGCGGCGGCGTGCGCGCTCCTCGGGCGTGGCGTCGAGGAAGAACTTCAGCTCCGCGTGCGGGAAGACGATCGTCCCCTGGTCGCGCCCCTCGGTCACGAGGTTGGGCCGCTCCTGCCCGATGCGGCGCTGCTGCTCCACGAGCATCTCACGGATCGCCGGCACCACGGCCACGAAGCTGGCGGCCCGCGTGACGGCGTCCGAGCGGAGCTGGCTGCCGACGGGGTGGCCGTTGACCAGGACCTCCGGCGGCTCGTGGGCGAAGTCGAAGTCGATCTTCGCGAGCCGCGCGACGAAGGCCAGGGCGCGCGGGTCGTCCAGGTCAGCCTCGCGGTTGATGGCTTCCAGTCCGATTGCGCGGTACATGGCGCCGGTGTCGAGGAAGTCGTAGCCGAGGCGGCGGGCGACGATCCGCGCGACCGTGCTCTTGCCTGTACCTGCCGGGCCGTCGATGGTGATGATCATGGTATCGGCGTCGTTGGCCGCGGCGGGTAGGGGGCGGCGTGCTTAACCCCGGGCCGCCCAGAGGAAGCCCCGGCGGATCGTCGTCAGCACCGGCGGCATCTCCACGATGTTCGGCTTGTGGCCCAGCGCGTTGTAGTAGACGCGGCCTTCGCCCCAGCGGCGCGTCCAGATCACGGGCATCTCCACGGCACCGTTGTGCTCGTGCGGGCCGGGCACCACGGGGGCCGTCGTCGTCGCAAGCACGACGTTGGCCGGGTCCACGTGCATGTAGTACTGCTCACTGGCGACCTCGAACGGCTCGATGCCTTCGGTGATGGCGTGCTTCACCGGGCCGGGCTTGACGGTGTACTTCGTGCCGTCGTTCCCGGGGTGGCCCACGAACTGCCCGCCGGTCATGAACTGCCACGTGCAGTTGTTGCGGAAGGCGTCGCACATCCCGCCGTGAATGCCGGCGAGGCCCACGCCGCTCTGCACGGCCTGGCTCACGTTGTTCGTCAGGTCCCCCTCGAGCTGACCCATCGTCCAGTGCGGGACGATGAGGGCCAGGCCCTTGAGCTTCTCGGCGTCGCGGAAGGCCTCCAGCGTGTCGGCCGTCTCGACTTCAAACCCGTCCTCGGCCAGCACGCGTGCGAAAACCTCGCCCGTCGCCTTGGGCTCGTGCCCGTCCCAGCCGCCGTAAACCACCAATGCTTTTCGTGCCACAATCAGCTCCTTGTTCAGCCGGTGAGGATAAGGCCCCGGGCGGCGCGTGTCACGGGCGGCGCGTGTCGCGGGCGGCGCCGGGGCACTTGGCGAACCGCCCACCCCGCGGCTACACTCTCGGCACGTCGGCTCCGTGGCGGAATTGGCAGACGCGTCGGATTCAAAATCCGATTCTCGCAAGAGAGTGTGGGTTCGAGCCCCTCCGGAGCTATTTTTTCTCGATCAGGCGGCAGTAGGAGGGTGCAGTAGCAGGTAAGACCGCACCGCCGTCGCCCCCTCCTGCTCCCTGCTCTTGACCCTGTACCCAGCTTCTGCCCCCTGCTACTGATTCCATGGATATCAACCTCCTCACCATCAGCCTGGGCAACTCGCGGCTGGCGATGGCCGTCTTCGCGGCCGGGGAACTCGTTTACGAAACCCACCTGACGCTCGAGCAGCGGGCCGACTGGCCCGGAGCGATCCGCGAGGCCTGGAAGCACCTGGGCACCGACGACGCCGACGTCGCCGTGGCGAGCGTGAACCCCGCCCTCGAACCCGAGCTGACCGGAGCCGTCGTCGAGGCCGCCGGGCGGACGCCGCAGTTCGTCGGCCGGGAGATCGACCTGCCGATGAAGCTGCTGACCAAGCCCCCCGAGGCCACCGGCGTCGATCGCGTGTGCGCCCTGGCCGCGGCGTACGAGCAGTTGGGCAAGGCTTGCGTGGTGGTGGATGCCGGCACGGCCGTGACGATCGACGCCGCCAGCGACGCCGGTGACTTTGTCGGCGGCGCGATCCTCCCCGGGCTCGGCATGATGCTCGATGCCCTGCACCAGCGGACGGCCAAGCTCCCGGCCGTCGATTTCAAACCGCCGGAGCACGCCGTCGGGCAGAATACCGAGGACGCCATCCGTTCCGGCGTCTTCCACGCCATTCGCGGGGCCGTTCGCGACGTGGTGGAGCAGTACGCCCTGGACCACGGCAGTTGGCCCGAGGTCATCGCCACCGGCGGCGACGCGGCCAAGCTTTTTGCCGACTGGGACGTCGTCCACGCCATCAGCCCCCCGCTGCTGCACTACGGCATCGCCAAGGCGTACGCGGACCACCACATCAACCACGCCGTGTGACTACCGGCAGATCCGACTTGCCTTTCGGGCGTTCGCCTGACATCATTCGGTGAGCATGCGTCGCGAAAGCCTTCAGCTTCTTGGCCTACTTCTGCTTCTTCCGAAGCCGGCCGGTAGTCTGCACGCTTGAGTTGATGCGACAGACCAGACCACCCGCCCGGCGAGACGATCTCGCCGGGTTTTTTTGTTACAAGGCGGCAAGGCATTCCCGACCCGCTAGAGGAACACGAGGACCACGATGGACCAGCCCAAGGAACCCGTTCAGGAGCACGACAAGGACCGCGTACGCATCTTCGACACCACCCTCCGCGACGGCGAGCAGTCCCCCGGCGCCACCCTCACGCTGATGGAGAAAGTCGAGATCGCCCGCCACCTGGAGGCGATGGGCGTGGACGTCATCGAGGCCGGCTTCCCCATCAGTTCCGAGGGAGACTTCGAGGCCGTGAAGCGCATCGCCGGCACCATCACCGGCAGCGTGGTCTGCGGGCTGGCGCGGTGCACGGAGAAGGACATCGACGCCGCCGGCCGGGCCGTCGCCGAGGCACCCCACCGCCGCGTGCACGTCTTTTGTGCCACCAGCAAGATCCACCGCGAGCACAAGCTCAAGAAGGCCAAGGACGAGATCATCAAGATCAGCGTCGCGGCCGTTCAGCAGGCCAAAACCTTCACCGACGACGTGGAGTTCAGCCCGGAAGACGCCAGCCGCACCGAGCTGGAGTTCCTGGAAGAGATCGTCCACGCCGCCGTCGAGGCCGGGGCGACGACGATCAACCTGCCGGACACCGTCGGCTACGCCGTGCCCGCCAGCTACGCCGAGATGTTCCGCCACCTGCTCGCCAAACTGCCGGTCCTGGCGGAGCGCGGCGTGGTGCTTTCGAGCCACTGCCACAACGACCTGGGCCTGGCCGTGGCCAACAGCCTGGCCGCCGTGGAGGCCGGCGCACGGCAAGTCGAGTGCACCGTCAACGGCATCGGCGAGCGGGCGGGTAACGCCGCGCTTGAGGAAATCGTCATGGCCCTGAAGGTCCGCGGCGACGCCTTCGGCGTCCGCAGCACCATCGACACGCGCAAGCTCTTCCCGGCCAGCCGCATGGTCTCCACGCTCACCGGCCTGATGGTGCAGCGCAACAAGGCCGTCGTCGGGCAGAACGCCTTCGCCCACGAGGCGGGCATCCACCAGGACGGCATGCTCAAGCATCGCGAGACGTACGAAATCATGCACCCCGAAGACGTCGGCGTGCAGAAGAACCTGCTGGTGCTCGGCAAACACTCCGGCCGGCACGCCTTCAAGGACCGCGTCACCCAGCTCGGCTTCCGCCTGCCGGACGACCAGCTCGAACTCGTCTTCGCCGGCTTCAAGCGGCTGGCGGACAAGAAGAAGGAAGTCTACGACGAGGACATCGAAGCCCTCATCGACGACCAGCTCGAAGTCGAACGCAAGCTCTGGAAGCTGGAGAGCTGGCAGGTCACCGCCGGCGAGAAGGTCATCCCGACCGCCACCGTCGTCCTTCGCGACAGCAACGGCGACCTGGTGACCGAAGCCGCCGCCGGCGATGGGCCGGTCGATGCCATCTACTCGGCCGTGCAGCGCATGACCGGCATCGAGACGAAGCTGCTGGACTACCGCATCCGCGCCGTCACCGGCGGCAAGGACGCGATGGGCGAAGTGACGGTCGAGGTGGAGCACCACGGCATCCGCATGACCGGCCGAGGCGTCAGCACGGACATCCTGGAGTCCTCCGCGCTGGCGTACCTCTCGGCGATCAACCGCCTGCGGAGCATGGACACGCGCCAGCGTCGCGTCACGCAGCACACGGCGGTGTGAAGGCTTTTCGGAGACGCCGCACGCAAGCCGGCCGCTTTGCACGCATTGCCCGCGTGGCGGCCGGCTTGCGGCGTTGTTAGGCTCAAGGCACATGGACGTTGCCAACACCATCGCCGAGTGCCGGCGGCTCAGGGAGGCCCTCGGGCCGGACGTCGCCTTCGTCCCCACGATGGGCGCGCTGCACCGGGGCCACACCGCGCTCATCGAAGCCGCCCGTGCCGAAGGCCGGCCTGTGGTCGTCAGCATCTTCGTGAACCCGACGCAGTTCGGCGCGAATGAGGACATTGAAAAGTACCCCCGCCCGCTGGAAGAGGACCTGGCCGCCTGCCGGGCCGCCGGTGCGGCCTTCGTCTTCAACCCGCCGGCGCAGGAGATGTACCCCCCCGCCGCCGAGGCCGTGCTGGTGGACGTGCCCGCGCTCACCGGCGTGCTCGAAGGCCGCCACCGCCCCGGGCACTTCCGCGGCGTGTGCCGCGTCGTGGCCAAGTTGTTCTACATCGTGAGGCCAGGCGTCGCCTACTTCGGCCGCAAGGATTTCCAGCAGCTGCGCGTCATCGAAGCCATGACCGCCGCGCTGGACATGCCCGTGCAGATCGTCGGCGTGCCGACCGTGCGCGACGACGACGGCCTGGCGCTCTCCAGCCGCAACGTCTACCTCACGCCCGACGAACGCGCCCGCGCCCTTGCCATCCCCCGTGCCCTGAACCGCGCCGTCGAGATGGTCGCCGCCGGCGAGAAGCAGACCGACCGCCTGCTGGCCAGCGCGCGCAACATCCTGCTGGACATGGGCAACCTCGGCCACGTGCCGTTGAGCATCGACTACATTGCGACCGTCGACCCGCAATCGCTTCAGGCCGTGGACCGTCTTGAAGGCAGCGTGCTGATGGCGGTGGCCGCCCGCGTCGGCAACACGCGGCTGATCGACAACATGCTGCTGGAACCGCCGGGGTAGTTTCTGCCCCAACGAACCGACCCGCCCCGTTAGACGTGCTACCAGAAACGAACCACACGCCTCACCCGCCACCGGCCCGCCATGTACCGTGAACTGTTCACCATCCCCGTGCTCGACCTGCCGGTCTTCGGCTACGGGCTTATGCTCGTCATCGGCTTCCTCACCGCCATCGAGTTGGCACGCTACCTGGCACGCCGCGTCGGCATCGACCCGGACGTGCCGACCAACCTGGGCATCCTCGCGCTCGTCTCCGGCGTGGCCGGGGCGCGCATCGTCTACCTGCTGCAGTACGGCGGCACTTACTTTGACCCCTCCGCCGGGTTCGTTACCAACCTCGTCGCCGCCGTCGACATCCGCTCGGGCGGGCTGGTCTACTACGGCGGCTTCCTCGGCGGCTTCGGCGTGCTGTTCGTCTATGCACTGCTCAAGAAGCTGCCGATCCGCCGGACCATGGACATCGCCGCGCCGGCCCTGGCCATCGGCATCGCCTTCGGGCGCATCGGCTGCCTGCTGAACGGCTGCTGCTGGGGTGCCAACTGCGAGTTGCCCTGGGCACTGGAGTTCCCGTACGAGAGCCCGCCTTACGTCGAAGCCTGGCGCAACGGCGAGATTGATGTGCCGCCGGAACTGCTGGTGCAGACCGCAGAGGGCGACCGCCTGGTCCCCGCGGAGCAGGCCCGCACCCTGCCGGACCTGCGGGCGCTCGCCGAGGCCCAGCACTCGCCGGCCGTCCACCCGACGCAGCTCTACTCGGCCATCACCGGGTTCGGCATTGCCGCGGTGGTGTTGCTCTTCCTGACCCTCCCCCACGCCGCCGGGCAGGGGCTGGGGCTGGTCATGATGCTGGAGGGGGCGAGCCGCTTTGTCATCGAAGGCCTGCGCATCGAGCCGCAGTACGCGCTGGGGCTGACCCTCTCGCAATGGCTCGGCGTGTGCGTGGTGCTGGCCGGCCTGGCGCTCTTCTCCGCCGTCGGCCCGTTGGCCGGAGTCTTCAAACTCGAACGCAAGCCGTTCATGCCCCAGCCGGCATAAGGCCGCCGACATGACGCCGCCGACATGACGCCGCCGCCTACTCCGCGGCCGGCGTGTCGAAGCCGTTCTCGGCAAGCTGCTTCCGCACCGCGGCGACGATCGCCGTATCCAGCGTGGCCGCCTCGCCCTCGGCCGGCTTCTGGTTCTCGGCCAGGAAGGCTGCCCGCTGCTGCTGCAACTCGGCGATGCGCTTCTGGATGCGCTCACGCTCCCCGGCGGCCTTGGCGACTTTCGCCTTCAACTCCTCGTCGCTCAGGTTCGCAAGCGGTTCGGGGAGTTGCGTGCGGTCAAGGTTGTCCAGTTCCAACTCGCCGGCCTTGGTGGCATCCACCAGGTCCCAGCCGCGGTTGTCGTACAAGGCACTCGACTTGGCGACGGCACGCTGCACGGCCGAGCCCACGTCGGCGTTGGCCTCGGCCAGCTTGTCCTGGCTGGTCTGAAGCTCCATGGCCGCCTCGGCCCGCCGGCCGAAGCCGATGTACGTCGTGTTCACCGCGCGGCCGAGGTCGGTGATCTCCTCATCGAAGGGCGTGGCCATGACGACGGTTCGGCGGTCCTGGTCGATGTTGAGAAACTCCCCGCCGCCCAGGCGTGCCCCGGCCATCCACTCGCCGCTCTCGCCGTCGGCGGGGCTGCCGCAGTGGATGGTGTTGACGACAATCCCCTTACCACGTGCGGCCGGGACGGCGCGGCGGTAGTCCACCTCGCCCTGCGTGAACGGCTCGTTGCCGGCGATGAAGATCGTGCGGTAAACGGCCGGGCGGTGATCGTTCTTGTCAGCGCCGCCGTCGATGACGTCGGCCGGGTCCCAGTTCAGGGCCTGTGTGGCGTCGGCGATGACGGTGCCGCAGAACTCGCTGCCGCCGTTGGTCTTCAGGCTCCAGAGTTTCTCGCCGAGCAGGTCCAGGTCGGAGGTGAACGGCTGTACAAGGCGCACGTACCCCTCGGCGGCGGGCAGGCCATTGTTGCCGTACTCGTACAGCGCCACCTCGAGCGTCGGCGGTCGGCCGTCGTGCCGTGCGGCCGAGAGTTCGTTGACGATGCTCCACAGTTGCGTCCGCGCCTGGTCGATCAGCCCGTCCATGCTGTTGGACGTGTCCAGCAGAAGCGCGACCTGGATCTTGGGTGCCGGGGCGGCCTTCTGCGCCGCCGGCTCGAACGCCGCCGGTGCCGGCGAGACGTTGAGGAACGAAACAGACCCCGCCGCGACCGCGGCAACGACCAGCATGCTGCTTAGCTTCATGAATGACTCCTGTTAGTTGCCGTTTTAGACGCAGGAGGTTCGCGAAGGTTGCCCGAAAGTTTTTAGAACCTTCCGCCGGTCATGTCCGCCAGCAGCTTGAAGAACCCGCGCTTGCGGTCGTGGCTGTCAGGCCGCCAGTCGGTAGGTACGCTCTGGAAGCCGGCCTCCCACGGTTCACCCGGCTTGCAGTAGTCAAAGTAGCCCCAGCTGGCGTGCTTTGCGGTGGCGGCGAGGAAGTTGTTTTCAGGCTTGTCGAACTCGAAGTGGTCGTCCTCGTTCACCACGACCGGCTGGCCGACGTACTCGGGCATTGCGCGGACGCGGTCGATCAGCTCTCCCAGCCCCGCCGACGCGTGGACGCCGTTGCCGTGAATCAGGATGTAATCCGCCGCCTCGACCGTGTCTGCCTCGGGCATGTGGCCGCCGAGGTAGCTGGTGCTTACCAGGAGTCGGCCGGCGTCGTTCGTCACCTTGCCGGCGGAGCGTTCCTGCACCCGCCGGATCAATTCGCCGTGTGCGAAGCCGGCCAACGGGGAGTCGTCGTAGGCGTGGCAGTCCTGCTCGTTGGCGATCTCAATCAGCACGTGCCGGTCGCCGCGGGAAAGCAGCAGGTCCGTGATCGCGTCGACGGCGGCGAGCACGGCGGCGGCGTCACACAGGCGGTGTGTCTGCCCGAAGTAGAAGATGCCGAGCATGACGCCCATGCCCAGTGCGTCGGCCGCGTCCAGAACGGCGGCGACTCGCGCGGCGTAGGCAGGTCGGATTCTCCCGTTCGCCTCGAAGACGGAGTTGTGCCACGGCTGGTGCTTGCTGTACCCCTGCGGGCTGCCACCCTCGGCGTTGATCGTAAATGCAAGCAAACCTGCGGCGCGGTAACGCGGCAGGTTCTGCAGAAACGATGAGAGGTTCCGCCCGGCGTCCCACGGCGTGCCGTGGGGCAACGACCACATGCCGCGGGTCTCGGCATTCAGGTCGTCGAACGTCGCCTGCACGAGCCGGGCGTTGGGCAGCAGGCCCTCGAGCCGGTGGCCTTGGTAGGTGCGGCCCTGGAGCGTCGGCCGTCCGTTGATGAGAAAGTCCCCGCCGCAAACATCGACTTGCGTCTGTCCCATCTACGGAAGACTACCGTGGATTAGGCATCAGTCCATATTTCGGAGGAAGCCAGACAGTTCGCTTGCCAGGGTCGGCCGTTGCCGGTGTCGATTCAGGAGGGCCCGATGCGGTCAAACAGCTTGTCCGGCCGCGGCGCGAAGTAGGTAAACATGGCGATGGAGCTGGTGATCACGCCGAGCACCACCGGCACGACGCGAAACTGCGCGTGCCTTGACACCTTCAGCCCGCAGCAGGCGCGCGACACGCCGATGCCAAGGGCAGCGAGGGTAATCAGGCCCATCGTCGGGACGGTGAACCACATGACGCGTTTCTGAGTCGGCTTCATATCAGTCATTTCACGTTTCACCGCAGCAAAGGGCGGGCCGGCGGCGTCGTTTGATGCACTGTCGCCATTCATCCTGTTGCTGCCACATTCACGGCCTGCAGGTCACCGGCGAGGTAGCCACGCAGGATCGCCGCCGCGGCGTGGGCGTCGAGCATGCCCTTTTTGCGTTTGCGCGTCAGCTTCTCGCCGGCACGCTTGCGTTCGATCAGGCCCTGCTCGGCCTCGAAGCTGGTGAGCCGCTCGTCGACGTACACCACCGGCACGCCCGCGGCCGCCGCGGCCGCCGTGCCGAAGCCGACGACCTTCCTCGCCTGCGCCCCGAGTGTGCCGTCCATGTTCAGCGGGAGCCCGACGACCAGTTGCTCGATCTGCTCTGTACGCACCAATTCGGCTACGGCGACGACGGCCTGCGGGTCGGAGGTGACGTGCAGCACGTCCAGCGGGAAGACGAAAGCGCCGTCCGGGTCGCAAACGGCCAGGCCGACGCGGCGTTCGCCGTGATCAATCGCCAGCAGCCGCATGCCACCTCACCCCGAACCGCAGCCCGACGGGAACCCGCCGGCCGACCGGCTAATTGAACTTCTCGCCGTACGCATCTTTGATCTTGCCGACCATCTCCTTCACCTGCTGCGCCTCGGACTTGGGGCAGATGAGCGTCGCATCTTCCGTCTGCGCGATGACCATGTCCGACACGCCGATGAGGCAAATCAAATGCTCCGGGTCGCGGCTGACGATGATGTTGCCGTCGCAGTTGATCTGCAGCATTTTCGCCGCGTCCACGGCGTTGTCGTTCGCGTCGACGTCGAGCGTCTCTGCCAGGGCGGGCCACGAGCCGACGTCCAGCCAGTCGATCTTCATCTCGACGACGTTGACGACGCCCTCCCGCCCGGCCGGCTCCATCACGCCGTAGTCCACACTGATCTTCTTCAACTGCGGGTAAAGCTCCTGAATCCGCGCCTGCTCCGTCGCGTGGCCCCAGGCTTCGCCGATGAGCTTGAGCTTCTCGTAGTTGTCCGGCAGTTGCTTGGCGAGCTGTTTGAGGATGGTTTCGGCACGCCAGACGAACATGCCGCTGTTCCAGTAGTACCGGCCGCTCTCGACGTACTTGTCGGCGGTGGCTTTGTCGGGCTTTTCCTTGAATGCCTGCACGCGGAAGCTGCCGGGCACGGCCGGAAGAGCCTCGCCGCGCTGGATGTAGCCCAGCCCGGTGTGGCCGTGCGTGGGAATGATGCCGAAGGTGACCAGGCTCTCCGGATGCTCCTCGGCGACGCGGAAGCCGGCGTCGAGGCTCTTTCGGAACCCGTCGATCGGCTCGATGACATGGGCCGCCGTCACGATGGCGAAGACGGCATCCGGGTCCTTCTCGTAAAGCACGGCCGCGGGGAAGCCGACGGCGTTGGCGGTGTCGCGGCCTTCGGGCTCGCCCAGCAGGTTGCCGGCCGGCAGGTCCGGGAGGTTGGCGCGGATCGCGTCCGCATGGGCCGCACCCGTGCAGACGTAAATCCGCTCCGGCGGTAGGAACCCGGAAAGCCGATCGAACGAGAGTTGCAGGAGGCTTTTGCCCTTCACGAGGGGGAGCAACTGCTTGGGCTGGTCCTTCCGTGAGAGGGGCCAGAGCCTTGTTCCCGAACCGCCGGCCATGATGACACCGTATCGCATGCTTCTACCTGACTGCATTCCCGCGCTGCTTGCAACGGGCCGGCGACTCCGCCCGCCCCGCAAGACTATACCCCACCGGCCGCCTCACGCCGACGCCGGAAAGTTGGATTCGTCAGCTCCGCCCCCGCTACTATCCTCCGTGACACGGGCTTGCAACATCGATAATCGGGGCCGGCTCGTCCGGCTGGTATCCGGCGGCATCACCCTCGTGGCCGGTTTGGCCGTCGGAGCCTTCTGGGCACTTCCCACCGGGCACTGGTACGCGTGGGTCGTCGCCGTGGCCGGCATACTCGTGGGCGCGTTCGGCATTTATGAAGCCAAGGCGGGGTGGTGCGCCGCACGCGCCATGGGCTTCAAGACACCCGTGTGACCCACAACGCCGACCGCCATGCGACCGCTCATCTGGCTCCTGGAAGACCAACTCTCCCCCGCCGCCACGATTCTGACGGAGGCACCCGACGCCCCCGTGTTGCTCGTGGAGTCCGCAAGGACGTTCGCGATGCTGCCGTACCACAAGCGGCGAATCGCCTTCATGGCCGCGGCCGGGCGGCACTTCGCCGCTGAGCTACACGCCGCCGGCCGCGAGGTGCACCACCACCCGCTCAAACCCCGCGGCTACAAGGACAGCCTGGCCGCCCTCGGCGACGCCGTGAAGAAGACCGGCGCGAAGGAAATCTGGCTGCTGCGGCCCAGTGAGTGGCACACGCAGGCGTGGCTCGAGCGCATCCGCGGCGAACTGCCGGCCGAGTTGGTCTTCTTCGACAACAACCTCTTCCTTACCGACCGCGACGACTTCAAATCCTGGGCGACCTCGCGAAAAACCCCGCTCATGGAGTTCTTCTACCGGGGCATACGCAAACGCCTCGACGTGCTGATGGAGCCCGACGGCACACCGACCGGCGGCGCGTGGAATTTCGACAAGGAGAACCGCAAACCCGCCCCCGCCGACCTGACGCCCCCGCCGCCGGTGCGGTTCGAGCCGGACGCGGTCACGACGGCAGCACTCAAGGAAATCGCCCGCCGCTTCCCGGACAACCCCGGCACACTGGACGACTTTGCCCTCCCGGTAACCCGCCGGCACGCGAACGCCGCCCTGCAGGACTTTCTGGACAACCGCCTGGACCTGTTTGGCGACTATGAAGACGCCATGCTCCAGCGCCAGCCGCTGCTCTACCACAGCCACCTGGCGATGCTGCTGAACGTCGGCCTGCTGGACCCGCTGGCGTGCGTAAGGGCCGCCGAGGAACGCTACAAGGCCGGCAAAGCCCGGCTCAACAGCGTCGAGGGGTTCGTCCGGCAGATCATCGGGTGGCGGGAGTACGTTTACGGCATCTACTGGGCCTTCATGCCGGAGTACCTGACCCGCAACACACGCAACGCCACTGGCGGCGTGCCGGAGTTTCTATGGTCCGGCGAAACGCAGATGAACTGCCTCCACCAGACCGTCAAGCAACTGAAGGCCAGCGCCTATGCCCACCACATCCAGCGGCTGATGGTGCTGGCCAACTTCGCCACCATGGCCGGCATCGAGCCGCAGGCCATGAACGACTGGTTCCTGAGTATGTTCATCGACAGCCACGACTGGGTGATGGCCCCGAACGTCATCGGCATGGGCATGAACGCCGACCACGGCACCATGGCCACCAAGCCGTACGTCGCCAGTGCCAACTACATCAATCGCATGAGCGACTACTGCGACAGCTGTCGCTACAACCCCAAAGCCCGCACCGGCGAAGAGGCGTGTCCGTTCAACTTTCTCTACTGGGGCTTTCTGCACGACAACCGCGCGCAACTCGGCAAAAACCCGCGGATGAACATGATCCTCAGGAACCTGGACCGCATGAATGACCTGCCGACGCTGCTTGCGCAACGCGACAACTTCGTGAAGCTGAACGTACCGAAGAACCCCCCGCGGCGGGCAAGCCCGGCCGCTGGCTGCTAACATGCCGGCATGAAGGCCGTCGCGAAGCTGAGCAACCTTTCGAAGATCTACCGCAAACCCGGCTCGGACGTCGCCGTGCACGCGCTGGACGGCATCAACCTCGACATCCTCGAAGGTGAGTACACCGCCATCATGGGTGCCTCCGGCAGCGGCAAAAGCACGCTAATGAACATCATCGGCTGCCTCGACCAGCCCACAGCCGGGCACTACATCCTGGGCGACACAGATGTCGCCCGCCTTGAAGACGACGAGCTTTCCGAGATTCGCTCAAAACGCATCGGCTTCGTTTTCCAGAACTTCAACCTCATTCAGCAGCTGACGGTTCTGGAGAACCTGGCCGTGCCCATGTTCTACATGCAGGTTCCCCCCGCCGAGCGGAACGCACGTGCGGCCGCGCTGGCCGAGCGCGTCGGCCTGACCGAGCGGCTTGACCACCGCCCGCAGCAGCTCTCAGGCGGGCAGCAGCAGCGTGTCTGCATCGCACGTGCACTGGTCAATGACCCGCTCATCCTTCTGGCCGACGAGCCGACAGGTGCGCTGGACAGCAAGACCGGCGAGCAGATCCTGGGCATCTTTGAAGAACTCGTGGAGCAGGGAAAGACCATCATCATGGTCACGCACGACCCGGAAGTCGGCGAGCGCTGCCACCGTGTCGTCCGCCTGCACGACGGACAGATCGTAAGCGACGAACGCAAGGGCGTCATGACGGCAGTGGGCGGCTAGCAGCCATGCGTACGAGCGTGAAACGACACGCGGCGCTACACCGCGTATAGCCTCCGGCCATAGGCCAGGAAGGTGAATCCGCTACCCATGCCCGCTCGGGGGCCGTTGAAGACTCGGCCGCGTTGACGCACCGGTCGGCCGGGAGTCCTGCATGACGACATACAGCCGCCGACGCCTTTTGCGTCGGCGGCTGCGAGGCCGTTTGGAGGCACTGCGGCGGATGAAGCTACTTCACCGCTTCGTACATGCCGCGGCTGCTGGCCTTGAAGCGGTCGTCCTTGATCAGCGTCTGGTTGACGATGCCGCGGAAGTTGGCGCTGCCGGACTTGTAGCCGG
The DNA here is from genome assembly GCA_050329715.1 of Phycisphaerae bacterium. GTDB lineage: Bacteria > Planctomycetota > Phycisphaerae > Tepidisphaerales > Tepidisphaeraceae > DAIOTR01. The sequence continues at coordinate 52,763 of JBHJOM010000021.1, read as the reverse complement.
TGGCTTCCACTGCGCTGACCACGTCGCCCACGCTCATGGGTTTGCCCTTGGCTTTCATCACACCGTAGATGGTGTCGGCAAGGCTCTGCTCGTTCCTGGGGCGTTTGCCGCCGCCTTTGCGACGCGGAAGCCGCCCGGCGGGCGCGGCGGTCAGGTCGCCGCCCAGATCCTTGATCTCCTCTTCCAGATCACTCAGTTCCGACAGCAGTTTCTGCCGGCGGGAGAGCATCTTCTCCAGACCGTTACGGCGGTTCTGCAGTTCGGACTCCAACTCACGAATCGACATCTTCGCTGCGCTTTTACCTCTTGGCATCCATGGTCCTTTCTCGGTTTAATTGATGACTTCACAACAAGCGTATCCCATTATGCTTACGCTTCAAGTCCACATAACGCAATAGACAACTTTTCCTTCCGACTTGTATGAACCTCAAGACGCGACTCGCCCCCTCCCCTACTGGTGCGCTGCACTTAGGCAACGCACGCACCTTTCTCATCAATGCCGCACTCGCCCGCAGGAACGATTGGACAACCCTTCTTCGTATCGAAGATCTTGATACGCCACGCACCCGTATCCACGCGGCACAGCAGGCGATTGAGGATCTGGCATGGCTCGGCCTGACCTGGGACGAAGGGCCCGTCTACCAGACGCCCCGCACCCACCAGTATGACGCCGCCCTTTTGAACCTTCTCGCTTCAGGTCACGCCTACTACTGCACCTGCTCCAGACGTGACGTAGAAACCGCCGCCAGCGCACCCCACGCCGCAGACGGATCGGCGGTCTATCCGGGCACCTGTCGCGGCCGGTACGCCTCGGCCGGCGATGCCTACCAGCACACCGGACCCGAACGCGCACCCGCCGTCCGATTCAAGGTGCCGCCGGGCCAGTTCACTTTCCACGACGGCTTCGCGGGCGTTCAAAACTTCGATCTGGAGCGGGGCCTGGGCGACTTTGTCATCGCACGCATGCCGCCCGGAAACGCGATGGGGCAGACGCCTCAGGCCGCCTATCAACTGGCGGTCGTCGTCGACGACTTTCAGCAGCAGGTCACCCACGTCGTCCGCGCCGACGACCTTCTGGACTCCACGCCGCGCCAACTGCTGATCTATGAAGCGCTCGGCCAGCAGGCCGTGGCACCGGCGTACGTACACCTGCCCCTGGTCGTCGGGCCGGACGGCCGACGCCTCGCCAAACGCCACGGTGACACGCGCCTCTCGGCCTACCGCGAGGCGGGCGTGCCGCCCGAAGCCGTTATCGGACTCGTCGCCACCTGGTGCGGCATCGCGCCGGAAGCCACGCCGATGAGCTTCCCCGCCTTCGCCGATCGCTTCGATCTGGCCAAGCTGCCCCCCGGGCCGGCGGTCGCAACCGCCGCCGACTACCGACGCCTGCTTTCGTTCGTCGCCTGAGGGCGTGCTGGCCGCCCATTGGCCGGGACCGACGCTACTTCTGCGGCGGCTCGATGCGGACGATCTGCGTGTCCACGTCGCGGAAGACCTGCATGACGACCGGCTCGGCCGGGCTGGCTTCACGGAAGGCCTTGTACGCCTCCTCGAACTGCTCGAGGCTCTCGATGTTCGTCTGGTTCAACTGCGTGATGATGTCGCCGAACTGCAGTTCGCCGGCCTGGGCACTCGAGTTTGGCCTCACGAAGCCGACGACGACGCCCGTCGTGTCGCGGTCGAGCTTGTTGTCGTAAATGTCCTCAAAGACCAGTCCGCGAACGGCAAAACCCAGGTCCTCGGCGAAGTAGCGGGCGGCCTGGGCGGCCTGCATCGGACGCTCCTGCATCGTCACCGTAAGCTCCACCGGCGGCTCGTCGGGCATCCGGAGCACGCTGAACGTCACCTCCTGCCCGACGGCGAAACGACGCATGTCGTAACCCAGGGCGGCGGCGGCCTCCTCGGGCGCGTCGCCGCGGCGCAGAGGCCGGCCGTTCATCGCCACGATGATGTCGCCGTTCTGCATGCCCGCTTCAGCCGCAGGGAAGCCGGGCACCACGTCGCCGACCTGCACCGCGGGCTTGCCCTTCAGGCCGTAGAACTCCGCCACGTCCTCCTCCAGCCCGGCCAGCTGTGCGACGCCCATGTGCGGAATCCTCACGCCACTTTCGAGCGTCGGCGGGTTCTCGAGGCTGAGCATCAGCTCACTGGCCGGCACGAAGAGGCTCGGCGGCGCAGTGGCGCGGTCCAGGTCGTCGCCTCGGCCGCTTACCAGCACCGTGTGGCCCGGCTGCACCTGCACGTAACCGATCGCCTGCCCATGCGCGTTGAGCACCGGCGAGCCGACGCCGGCCAAACCCGAGGCGACGAGCGTCTGCGGAATCGGACCGCGGAGGTTGGCCATCACACGCGTGGTGCGGGCGTAGGCCTTGTAGCCGGCGCTCTCCGGCAGCAACCCCACGCTCACCAACTCGTCGCCTACGTCCACCGACCCGTCGGCGAACCGCAGCGGCTTCCACGCGATGACGGCGGCCGGCTGTGTGGCCGGCTGTGTGGCCGGCTGGGTGGCCGGCTGTGTGGACGGGCCGGCCGGCTTGAGGAACGTCAGGCCGGTCCGCTCGTCGCGGCCCAGCCAGACGGCGTCGATCTCCTGCTGCTCGTCGCCGGGAATGATGATCTTGAAGGCCACCATGTGCGCGTCCGGCACGCCCGGCGGCGTCAGCGCCAAACTCGCCATGACCAGGCCCTGCTCGTCGACCACGATACCGGCGCCGCGGATCTCCTGCCGCCCGATCTCGCCGTCGTACGTGAACTCCACGACCACCAGCGACGGTTTCACCTGCTCATAAACCGCCCGAACCTGCTCGGGCTCGACGGCATTGACTGAATTTGCAGTAAACGCAATGCACGTGAGCATCGCGACGAGGGAGAGGGCGTACTTCATGATGGCTGTCTACAGGTTACAGGTGGTTGCGTTTAGTTATCGTACTCGACACGCAGCACCGCGCTGCGGCGGCCGCGGTTTCGCTCGATTTCGAGGAGAATCGGCGAGGTTTCCGCCTCGACGGCCGCGTCGTAGATCGTACGGAACGCGTCCAGGTCCTCGATCGGCTGTCGGTTGACCGAGCGGATCACGTCCCCCCGGCTGAGCTTGGCCTTGTCGGCCGCGAAGCCGCTGCGCGTGCTCGTGATCACCACGCCCCGGCTGTCCGGCAGGAGGTTCTCGACGGCGTACGGGCGGGTCACGTCGCGTACGCTCAGGCCCCAGGCGGGCATCTCCCGCTCCTGGCCGATGTTGCTTTCCAGCTTCATCGGCGTGGCGGTCAGCGTCAGCTCCTGCCCGCCACGGCGGACGAGCAACTCCACCGGCTCACCGACGGGCAGTCGGGCGATCATCCGGCGGGTCGCGGCGATTTCCTCCGGGAAACGCACGTTCGTCGGCGTCCCGTTGATTTCAAGAAGGATGTCCTGCGGCTGCAGCCCGGCCAACTGCGCCGGGCCGCCGCGGTCCACGCTGGAGATCAGCACGCCGCGATTGATGTCGATTTCGTAGAACGTCTCCAGATCCTGAAGTGGCTTGAGCTTGAGCGCCAGGTCCGCGCGGGCCACCCGGCCCAGTTCCCCCTCGCTGGCCGTCGCCAGGATGCGCTCCACGACATCCCGGGCGATGTCCACCGGCACGGCGAAGTTCAGGTTGTACCCGCCGACGCCACGCGTATTGATGCCGACGACCTCGCCGTTGAGATCGACCAGCGGCCCGCCGGAGTTGCCCGGCGCGATCGGCGTGTCCATCTGAATCCAGTTCGAGAACAGCCCCGTTTCGTACCCGTCGATGTCCTGCTCGTCCGGGTAGAACGTCCGCTCCGTGTTCGACACGATGCCGAGCGTCATCGTCCTGGCCAGCCCGAACGGCGTACCGACGGCAATCACGTCCTGCCCCGGCACAAGGCCCTTGCTCGTGCCGAGTTGGGCGTGCGAGAACGGAATGTTCTTCCTTGCGATCTCGTCCATGTCCAACTGCACGACGGCAAGGTCCGTCCAGTGGTCGTCGCCGATGAGCCTCGCCCGCACCCGCTCCTTGTTCGCCAGCGTGATGAAGATCTCCGCGGCCCTTCCGGCGACGTGGTAATTCGTCAGGATGTGCCCTTCCTCGTCGAAAATCACGCCCGAGCCGATGCCACGCTGCAGCGTCCGCTTGCCGTCGCGGTAGACCTCCTGCGCCACGTCGAGCCGGACGACGGCCGGGAAGATCATCCGCGTCACATCGACGATGCGTTGCGGCGTCGCCTCGGGGAAGAGCTTGCCGCCGCCGGTCACGAGCGACTCGTCGACCGCCTCGGGCATGGGCGGCGCATCCTCGTGAGGGGCATCGGCCTCGGCCTCGGCCTCGGCGTCGGCGTCGGCGTCGGCACCTGCCGCCGGCTGCGTGGCAGGTGAGGGCTTGGCCGTCTCAGTTTGGGCCGTCTGGGTTTGGGCCGTCTCGGATTGGGCCGTCTCGGATTGGGCCGGGGCAGGCGTGGCGAGTGACGTTGTCAGCACGGCGGCCGCGAGAAGTACCGCGGTCGAGAGGGTGAGCGATTTGAAGGTCATAGCCGGCGAACCTGGGTACGGCGTCAAAAAAGGTGGATCGACCCGCGGGTGCCCTGCCTCGGCAAACGGCTCTCCCGCGCAACGGGTCGTGCTCCCACGCAAAACCCCTGTGGATAGGATGCGCAAACTCTGTCGGAGTCGCAACCGAAGGCTGGTGCTTTACGCCTTCGGCGGTAAGGTCGCCTCCGGTCCGAGGCGGACGACACGCTGTCGCGGAATCTTATCCGACAAACTCCAACGAAGGTGCCTCGACTTCTGGCGGTCTTTTGTGCTCCGGCCGGAGCGCGGCCTTCGGCCAGCGGCTTACGCCTGCGAACTTCTCCCGGGAATCTCTTCATGCCTTTCAACGCCGGTTCCATCTCGTTCACCCGTTACGCCGTCGTCGGCGACGCACCCGCCATGGCCGACGAGGCCCTGCTCCAGAAGTTCACCGACAACCGCCTCCTCGAAAGCGACATGGGCCTGCCCAATGACATCGAGTACGGCTGGTGCGGCGGCCGGCACGTGTTCGACGCCGTCTTCGACTTCGGCCACAACGTCTACAACGACGCCGTGCACGTCGGCATCCGTATCGACACCAACAAGGTTCCCGGCAGCATCAAGCAGGCATACCTTGCGATGGAAGAAGAAGCAGCCGCCGCGGGCAACCCGTCGGGCTTCATCAGCAAGCTGCAGAAGAAGGACGCCAAGGACTCCGTCCGCCGCAAGGTCGAAGATGAGATGCGCGAAGGCCGCTACCGCCGCAGTTCCATGGTCCCGGTGCTGTGGGACTTAACCCGTGGCGAGCTGTACGCCCCCGGCTCCACGAGCGTGCGCGAGCGGCTGTATGAGCTGATGGAACGCACGTTCGACCTGCGGCTGGTCCCGCTCACGGCCGGGCCGGCCGCGCTGCGCTTCCTCGAGAAGTCCGGCCGCCGGCGCGACTACGAAGACGCCCAGCCCGCCCGCTTCGCCACCGGCCCCGAGGGCGAAGCCCAACGGCCCGACTACCCCTGGACCGTCAAAGGGGGCGAGGCCAAGGACTTCCTCGGCAACGAGTTCCTCCTGTGGCTCTGGTTCACCGCCGAGCAGGGTGCCGGCATCGTCGAGACGCGCACCGGCGAGACGGCCATCATGTTCGACAAGACCCTCGACATGGACTGCGCCTACGGCACCACCGGCCGCGACGGCTTCCGCGGCGAGGGCCCCACCAGCTTCCCCGAATCCCGCGACGCACTGCGCACCGGCAAGGTGCCGCGAAAGGCCGGGCTCATCCTCCAGGCGCAGGGGCAGCAGTACACGCTCACGCTCGGCGGGGAGTCGCTGGCCGTCGGCGGCCTGAAGCTGCCCGACGTCGAGGAGGCCGACAGCCCGCGCGTGCTCTTTGAGGAGCGGATCACGCTGCTGCGGGACTTTTCGGGCGTACTCGACGGGTTGTTCGAGGCGTACTTGAAGGCCCGGACGGCCGGGGCGTGGCAGACGACCGTCGGGCAGATGCGGCAGTGGATCAAAACCGGCAACCGCCGCGGCGGAGCAGTCAGCGAGCCGGCGTCGGTCGCGTAGTGTACTGAAACGCGTCGAAGCGCCGGTCTGCTGACGGGTTCGCGTTGTTTCATGCAGTTTGCGGCAGGAGCAAATCCACGCGATCTCAAGCGTGTCTTCCCGAGCGAGCGCAGCGAGCGGAGACCATGGCTCCATTCCGCCGCCCTCTCCGGGGCGTGGGAAGAGGCGTCCTGCCGGGTCGTGAGACGTTGTATTGTCGCGATCATGTCCGGTTCTGTACCGAAGCTACGGCCTTCGGCCATTGGCACGGCCGGCACCTCGCCCTGTCGGAGGCTGCTGCCTTGTACTATGCAATGGCTTCACGCACTGCTATCGAAGTAATGCGAACACCAGATCAGCTCACCGGTACAACGGCACCTAGTGAACGTTGCTTCACTTCTTCGGTCAGTTTCCCGATCAGCTCGGCCACGGGCATGACGCCCTGGTCGCCGTCGGTGCGGTGGCGGACGGCCACGCCGCCGGCGGACTGCTCCTTTTCCCCGCAAATGAGCATGTAAGGCACCTTGGCCATCGTCGCCTCGCGGATCTTGGCACCGACCTTCTCGTTACCGAGGTTCGCCTCGGTCCGCAGGCCGGCTGCTTTGAGTTCATTCGCGACAGACGCTGCGTAGTCGTTGAATTTTTCGCTGATGCTCAGCACGGCCACCTGCACCGGCGCGAGCCACAGCGGGAAGGCACCGCTGAAGTGTTCGATGAGCACGCCGATGAACCGCTCCATGCTGCCGAACGGGGCGCGGTGGATCATCACCGGGCGGTGGGGCTGGTTGTCGGCCCCGGCGTACTCCAGCTCGAACCGGACGGGAAGCTGGTAGTCCACCTGAACGGTGCCGAGTTGCCACTCCCGGCCGATGACGTCCTTCACGACGAAGTCGATCTTCGGGCCGTAGAACGCCGCCTCGCCCGCCTCGAGGCTGAAGTTGACGCCCAGGCCCTCGGCGGCCTGGCGGCAGGCGGCCTCGGCGCGGTCCCACTGGGCGGGGTCGCCGACGTACTTGCTGCTGTCCGGGTCGCGCAGGCCGACGCGGACGCGGTAGTCGTGCATGCCCAGGGTGTTCAGCACGATCTTCACCAGCTCCAGGCAGCCGGCGACCTCGGCGGCGACCTGTTCCTCGGTGCAGAAGATGTGCGCATCGTCCTGGGTGAAGCCGCGGACGCGGGTCATGCCGCCGAGCTCGCCGGACTGCTCCCACCGGTAGACGGTGCCGAACTCCGCGAGGCGCACCGGCAGGTCGCGGTAGCTGTGCGGCTCACTGGCGAAGATGCGAATGTGGTGCGGGCAGTTCATCGGCTTGAGCATGTACCCTTCCACTTCGCCGGTGCCCATGAGGCTCGCGAGCTGGGCGCAACTGCAGTTGTCGTCCGCCAGCTTCTGGACCATTTCACGATCCACCAGCGGGGGAAACTGGCTCTCGCTATAGTATGGAAAGTGCCCGCTGGTTTTATAGAGGCCCAGCCGGCCGATGTGTGGTGTGAAAACCTGGTGGTACCCCTGGCGGCGCAAATGCTCACTGATGAAGTTTTGTAGTTCCTGCCTTACGACGGCACCCTTGGGTTTCCATAGAACCAGGCCCTGGCCGACCTTGTCGTCGATGGTGTAGAGGCCCAGCTTCGGGCCGATGACGCGGTGGTCGCGCTTCCTGGCCTCCTCGAGGCGGGCCAGGTGGGCGTCCAGGTCCTTGGGGTTGAAGAAGGCGGTGCCGTAGATGCGGGTGAGCTGCTCGTTCTCGGCCTTGCCGCGCCAGTAGGCCCCGGCAATGGTCTGGAGCTTGAACGCGGCGATGCGGCCGGTGTCCGGCACGTGCGGGCCGCGGCACAGGTCGGTGAACTCCCCCTGGCGGTAGAGGCTGACGGTGGTTTCGCCGGCGGCCTCGAGCTCGGTGATGATCTCGTCCTTGAACCGCTGGTTCTCGGCGTGCAGCGCGTCCCTCGCGACGCCGGGGGCGACGTCTTCCCGGGTGAAGGGGAGCTTCTCGGCGACGATCCTGGCCATCTCCTTTTCGACCTTCGGCAGGTCGTCGGCGGAGATGCCGCCGGGGACGACGACGTCGTAGTAAAAGCCGCCTTCGATTACCGGGCCGATGGTGTACTGCACGTCCTTGCCGTAGAGGCGGCGTAGGGCCTGGGCCAGGACATGGGCGGTGCTGTGCCGGAGGACGAAGAGGCCCTCGGGGTCGCGGTCGGTGACGATGGCAACTTCATGCCGGCCGGTGAGGGGGTGCGAGAGGTCCACGAGCTTGCCGTCGACCTTGCCGACGACGGCGGCCTTGGCGAGGCGCGGGCCGATGACCGCGGCCAGATCAAGGAGACTTTGCCCGTCATCAAGTGGACGTTCGGTGCCATCTGGGAGAACTGCGGTAGCCATTTTCAGCTCATTCGGTGGACAAAGGGCAGGGAAAACTGGACACAGGGTAACAAAAAAAGGACGCCCGGCGATGGCCGGGCGGTAAGGGTCGATGTCGCGACTTAGCGAGCGGCCGGACCCTTCACCGACCCGTCAGGCGGGCGGTCGGGGTGGTGGTCGTCCGATGGAAACTGCCAGGCTTCACCGGGACGGTTCTAGCCTGCCGAGGCCCGGGGGTCAATGTCAGGTGGGTCAATGTCAGGTGGGCCAATGTCAGGTGGGCCAATGTTGGGGGCTCGGCCTGGGACTGGCCGTGGGCCGCCGGCTGCCCCACGTAAAGGGGCGGGCCTGGCTACTCCTGCCAGCCGGGCTGCTCGTCGTCCGAGAAGGCGATCCCCAGCCCCGTCAGGCCAAAGACCACCGCGGCGACCACACACATGAGCGGCACGGTGAAGCTGAACCCGGATAAAGCATCGTTGTACGTGTTTCCACGCCAGCCGATGGCGACCGCAAAGGCGAAGCACACCACGGCGAAAGCCACACGCTTGATCTGCACAACCGATAAACTCGACATAATTGAACTCATGGAAGCCTGAGGCGGGTGCCCGGCCCGACGACGGCCGACTGCACCGAAAACGTGCCCACTTTTGCATCAGTTGGACCGCAATTCACCTCACGCCCCCCTCCCTAGAGAATGGCGTGCCGCGCCTACACACCTTTGCACAATCTTCATGCAACCGGCGTTGCAGGTCTGAAAACAGGCTGCGACAGGATGAAGCAGTGTTGAAAGAGCAGGTTTAGGCCTTCGCGACTGCATCCGATCTGCTCAACCCGGCCGATCAACGCCTAGACAGGAGGCACGCGTTTGCTGGCAGCTTCAACAGGTAACTGCAGTCATATGCCTGCAAAATAAGCGGTCGCCTGCAATCGATGCTTGTCATGTCGGCGGCAATTGGCGTAGCAAGGGTGCCGCGCGCAACAGCAGGCCGCTCGGCTGGCGGCCTGCAGGGAAGAGTTGTCAGACATTGGGGCCCTGCCGCGGCTTCAGGCCGTGGCCCGGCTGGCGGGGGTGTGGGCGTCGCTCATCCGCATGGGCACGGTGGCGAAAGTCCGCTCGGAAAGCCCGCAGGCGTCGTCGCGGATCTCCTGGTAGATCTCCAGCGCACGCGAGGCGGGGAGTTCCACGTCGTCAAAGCACAGGGGCTGGTCCGGCTCGACGTCGCGGAGGATGCGGGCATTCTCCATGAGGCAAAGCGGCACATGGTCCGGCCGCTGGCGGATGTAGACGCACTCCCCGCGTACGTCAAAACCGCCCTGCCCGCGCGGCAGAACCTCGCCGACCTTCAAGGGCCGCTTGGCCAGTGCCGCCACGCCGACCCGCGGCCGTGACGAGTTGTTCAGCAACTCCCGATCCCCCGCCACCACATTCCGCAGCGTCTTGACGGCTTCCAGGTAGCACAGGTGGTAGCTGCGAAGCAGAACGAAGGCCTCGCCCTCCTTGGTGGCGGCCTTAGCCCAGGGCGTCCAGCCGGGGTAGGCGCGTGCCTCGGGGCTGTCGATGAGCATGTAGACGCCGGCCGGGGCACCGGGGCAAAGCAGGTAGTCCGCCACGGGCTTGCCAAGGCGCCGGGCTTCACGCGCGAAGACGTCGCTGTCGCGCAGGTCCTGTCCGAGGGGTGCCAGGAGGCCTTCCCTGATGATCTCGGCACCGAGCCCGTTGGCGACGAACGCCTGCTCGATCTGCACCTTGGAGCCGTCGGTGAAGCTGACGATCTGGTCGACGCTGTTGCCCTGCTTGTCGGCCCAGTACTGCATGTCCGCCAGAGTCGGCGTGTGGTTCAAAAACCCCTTGATATTGAGGTAAGCCAGCGGTTCCAGGCCCATGGCCAAAGCCTCGCGGTGGAGGCTGGCCAGGCAGCCGGGCTGGTCACCCTCTGCCTCGGTGATGTACGTCCGGGCGGCGAAGTAGCTGCCGGTGGTCACCTGCAGTTCGCTGTCCATCGTCACGATCGGCAGGCCGGCGAGCATCACCTGCTCGAGCACGGCCGTGGCGTGAACGACGTCGCCGGAGGCTTCAAAGATGATGTCCGAGTGCTCGATCAGTTCGTTGACGCTGCGGGTCAGCAGCTCCGGGCGAACATTCTGCACGCCCGCCAGAGGCCTGCGGGTGAGTACGCGGCCGATCTGCAGGTCCGGGCAGGCTTCGATCATCCTGGCCGTACCGCCGGCGATGAAACCCGTACCAATGATTCCGACTCGTTTCATGACTGTCCTCTCACAGATCGGTGCACGTGATCGGCGTGCTTCACTGGCCGACGTTCGGCCTCGGGCGACGTGTTGCCCGAGCATAACCGCCGGCTCCGCCGATTGCCCCGTCCGTGGGTTTGACCGCGGCTATTGTGGCGACTTGCCACCGGATGCAACAGCCTGAAGCGAGATACCTGGGCACAAACGGCAAAATACCGCGCCGGAAGGGTCAGAACCCGACCACTGGCGGAGCACCGGCCCGCCAGTTAACATCGACCCCCGGCGGCGAGACTGTAGACCGCAGCGCATTTGCGGCGTTATCGGACGCCCCGGCCGCCCCCGGAGGGATGGCAGAGTGGTTGATTGCACCGGTCTTGAAAACCGGCAGGGCGAAAGCCCTCGGGGGTTCGAATCCCCCTCCCTCCGCTTCGTTTCGCTTGGCCGCAGAGCATTTCGGGGGTTGCGCTTGCGGCCGCTGCGCGGCTTCGCTCGCTCCACCCCTGGCTACATTCCGCCGCCTCTCCGCGGCGAGAGGAATGCATCTGGTCGTTACGGGGCACCTTGGAGATGTTACGCCCACTCCGTACTGGCTTCGTTGTTGGCATCTCCCGGCTGTCCCGCGTTGCGGCCGTGACGGCCGGAGGCCGGGACACGAACGACAGCGACTGCCAAAAAAAAGCTACCGCCAGTCGAGGCCGTCGTGGAGTTCGCCGAGTTTCTGGCAGCCGCCCGGCCGGATCACGTAGACGTCCTCGACGCGCACCCCGCCGTGGCTCTGGCCGTAGAGGCCCGGCTCGATGGTGAGCACCTCGCCGTCGAGCAGTTCGCCGCCGCCCAGGTCAAGAAGGGGCGGCTCGTGCACGTCCAGCCCCAGCCCGTGGCCGGTGCCGTGGGGCATGCTGCAGAAGTCCGGCGGGCTGTTTTCGCCCGGCAAACCGAGCTTAAAGCCGTGATCCGTGATCACGCCCGTGGCGGCTCGGTGGACCTGCTCGCCGGTGGCGTCGACGCGGGCGGTCGCCTCGGCGGCGGCCTTGGCGGCCAGCACGGCGGCGTGCATGCGGCGGGTCGCGTCGTCCGCCTGCCCGTTGACCACCGTCCGCGTGCAGTCGCCGTGGTAGAGCGTCTGGGCGTTCCGAGGGAAGACGTCCACGATCACCGCACGGTCCGCCAGAAGCGGGCCGGTGCCGGCGTGGTGGCAGTCGGCCGCGTGCGGCCAGCCGGCGACGATCGCCCCGTCGTGCCGGTACCCGTGTTGCTGCAGCAGTGCGTCTATTGCGGATTTGACGCGCTCACTCGTCAACACAACCCCGTCGTGACGCAACGCGCCGCCGGAGGCACGCTCGGCACGGGCGATCATCTCGCACGCCCGGCTCACCACCAGCATCGTCACGCGCTGCGCCTCGGCCATGTGGGCGATCTCGGCATCGTCCTTGCGTCGGCGGTCCAGCACGCCGAGGTCCGGGTCGTAATCCACCTCGATGCCTGCCCGGCGGACGTGTTCCGCGTAAATGAGCCCGAGCGTGCGGTCGGCGGTCACGCGGCGGACGTCGGCCCGTCGGAGGAACTCCGCGGCGGCCTGTGCTGTGGCGGTTTCGCGGTCGCCCGACAGCCCGCCGGCGGGTGCGAAGTCCGCAGGGGCAAAAACCGCCCCGGCAGAGGCGTTTTGCTTCGCCCGGGTGACTTCGATGTCACGCAGAATCAGCGTGCGGCGGGTCGTGCCGTCGTCGGCGACCTGCTCGATCACCGCGGCCGGGTCGTGGGCGGCGAAGCGGATGCGGTGGTACACGGCCAGGTTCTTCGCCGGCACCCCGGCGAACAGGCGGACGGTGCTCATGCCCCCATTATGCGGTAGATTCACCCGCCCATGCAGCCTGTTCGGAATATCACCCTCGTCGGCATGCCCGCCAGCGGCAAGAGTACCCTCGGCACGGCCCTGGCCACGCGGCTCGGCTGGGCATTCGTCGACCTGGACGTCGTCATCAGCCAGGGCGAAGGCCGGCACTACAGCGCGGTGCTCACCGAAGTCGGCCCTGACCGCTTTCTGGACCTGGAAGCCGACTACGCCGCGCGGCTGAACGTGGACCGCAGTGTGATCGCCCCCGGCGGCAGCGTCGTTTACCGGGACCGGGCGATGGAACACCTGCGAACTATCTCGCGGGTGGTGCACCTGCACGTGCCGTTGGAGGTGTTGAAGCGGCGTGTGGGGGACCTGGTCGCCCGCGGCGTGGTGCTCGGGCCGGGGATGACCTTCGCCGACCTGTACGCCCAGCGCACGCCGCTGTTCGCCAGGTGGGCCCATGAGACGGTGGTGAACGAGGAGGAGGAACGGACGGTCGAGCGGCTGGTCGAAATCGCGATGAGCCTGGCGTGAGGTAACTGCAACCGGCCGAGCGGCCGGAGCGTTTCAGCCGAGCCGTGTTGCCGGTTCGGGCGTTTTTGGCTGCTTCTGGTAGGGTTGGTCGACGCCGATGGCCTCCGCATTCCCCCCTGTTTCCCGCCGCAAGGACGCCCAGGACGTGGTGCGCGTGCTTCGCGAAGCCGGGCACGTGGCGCTGTTCGCCGGCGGCTGCGTTCGGGACATGCTGCTGGGGCTCGAGCCCAAGGACTGGGACGTGGCGACCGACGCCCCGCCGGGCCGGGTACGCGAGCTGTTCCGCAAGACCGAGGCTGTCGGGGCGGCGTTCGGCGTGGTGCTCGTGCGGCACGGGCGGAGCGTGCTGGAGGTCGCGACGTTCCGCAGTGAAGGCCCCTACGCCGACGGCCGCCGGCCCGACGCCGTGGCCTTCACCGACGCCAGGACCGACGCCCGCCGACGCGACTTCACGATCAACGGGCTCTTTTTCGACCCGGTCGCCGGGGAGGTGATCGACTACGTGAACGGCCGGGCGGACCTTGAAAGCCGCACGCTCCGCGCGATCGGCACGCCGGCCGAGCGGTTCGCCGAGGACCACCTGCGGATGCTCCGCGCGGTTCGCTTCGCCGCCCGGTTCGACCTGCGGATGGACCCGGCCACCCTCGACGCCGTGCAGCGGCACGCGCCCAGGCTCGCCCGCATCAGCCCGGAGCGTGTCGGCGACGAGATGCGCAAGATCCTCACCGACCCGACGCGCGTCCGAGGCTGGCGGCTGCTGCACGAGACGGGGCTTGCGCCCGTGGTCTTCCGGTTCCTGCCCGAGGCGAAGAACAGCGGACCGCCGGTGCTGTTCGGGCGACTGGCGGGCGACGTTTCCTTCGGTGCGGCATTGGCCACGGCGATTCTCGACTTCCGCAACGCCGCCGGCACGCCGACGCCGGCGCTGCTGAGCGAGGAGGCCGCCCGGCTTGCCGCCCAGGCCTGCCGGCAGGCAATGCGTACGACCAATGACGAGGAGCGTGTGTTGCGTGGCGTGACGCAATCGGCCGGGGAACTGGTGCTGCCCGGGGAACCGCCGCGTGAGGCGAAGCTCAAGCGGTTCCTCGCCGAGCCGTTCGCGGGCGAGGCGTGGGCGTTCCTGCGGCTGCTGTCCGACGCCACGCCGTCGATGCCGCGCTCCGCGGAACTCGAACCTGTGCTGGCACAGCTTGCACAGCAGGAGGTCGCGCCGGTGCCGTTCGTGACAGGCGACGACCTGATCGCCCGCGGGCACTGCCCGGGCCCGACGTTCAAGTACGTGCTGGACACGGTGTACGACGAGCAGCTTGAACACCGGCTTACGGACCGCCAAGCCGCATTGCTTCGCGCCGACGAACTGGCCCGAGGCACGTGAAGCGGAGGAGCGCTCCGCCTCAGGCCGGCCGCGTCAGGTCGGCTGCCTCAGGCCGGCCGCCTCAGGCCGGCCGCTTCAGGCGCACAGGCTCCTCCTCGACGATGCCGAACTGCCTTGCGAATTGCGGGATTTCCTCGGCGGGGCTCGGCCGGGCGAAGTGGTAGCCCTGGTACACGTCGCAGCCCAGCCGGCGGAGGTAGCGAAGCTGCAGCGGCGTCTCCACGCCCTCGGCGATGACTTGGAGGTTCAGCGTCCGGCAGAGTGCGATGATCATCTCGATGACGGCGGTCCGGCCGCGACGACGCCCGGTCGTCTGGGAGCCCGTGTCGTCTGCGCCAACGCTTTGGCGGCCCACCAGGCCGCGGACGAAAGCGCGGTCGATCTTGATCGCGTCGACCGGCAGCTCGTGCAGGTACGCCAGCGAGGAGTAGCCGGTGCCGAAGTCGTCAATGCTGATGCGCACGCCCGCCGCCCGCAGCTGCTTGAGCCGACCGACCACCGCGTGCGGGTTGCCAATGAGCATGGATTCGGTCAGCTCAAGCTCCAGCCGGCCGGGATGAATGCCGGACTCGTTAATCAGCTCCAGCACCCGGCCGACGAACCCCGGCTGAAGAAACTGGACCGCCGAGACGTTCACGTTGACGCGCAACGGCATGCAGGCCAACTCCCATCGGGCCGCCTGCTGGCAGGCCTGGCGAATCACCCAGTCGCCGAGGGTGTGGATCAGGCCTGTCGACTCGGCCAGGGGGATGAAATCCGCCGGAGAGACCGTCCCCAGCTTCGGGTCGTGCCATCGCAGCAGCGCTTCGACACCCAGAAGGCGGCCCCGGGTGTCCACCAGCGGCTGGTAGAAGACACGCATATCCTGGCGCTCGACCGCGGCGTGCAGGCACCCTTCCATCTCCAGCCGGCGACGCGCCTGCATCGAAAGCGTGGGCGTGGCGTAGTCGAACCGGTTGACGCTTTGCCCCTTGGCCCGGAGCATCGCGGCGTTCGCGTTGCGGAGCAGCTCCTCCGGGCCGGTGCCGTCGCCGGGGTAACAGGCGATGCCGATGCTCGCCGAGACGCGTAGCTCGTGCCCGTCGACCAGCAGCGGGTCGTTCAAAGCAGCCAGGATCCGTCGGGCCGCGGTGCTGCCCAGCGGCGTATCCCGCAGCATGGGGGAGACGAGTGCGAACTCATCGCCCCCGAGGCGGAACAACGCGTCGGTCGTACGCGTGACGGCCAGCAGCCGGGCGGCCGAGGCACGCAGCAACTGGTCGCCCATGCTGTGTCCGTGAAGCTCGTTGATGGTCCTGAAGCCGTCGAGGTTGATGAACATGACGGCCATCGGCTCGCCTTCGCGCTCGGCCCGGGCCATGCTCCGGCGGACTTCAGCATCGACCTGCTTGCGGTTCGGCAATCCGGTCAAGGCATCGTGCGTACTCTGGCGCACCAACCGGCGACGCAGCACGTCGCGCTGCACGGCGAGCGTGAGGATCGCCGCCACCTGACGGGCCATGCCGTAGTCGGGCGCGGTTGATGCCCCATGTGCTGCGACGAAGTCGATTTGCCCGACCTCCCGCCCGCCGACTGTTCGGATCGGAACCGTCCCGGGAGGCGAAGGCGACCGTGAGGCGGCCTCCTTAGCCGAAGCCAGACCGGCTTCCGCGGCGTCACCCGGAGCAAGGTCAAAGGCGGGGGTTTCGCCGCCCGCATCGGCATCAAGCGGCTCGGTCAGCCGGACGGCCACGAGCAGGTCCGACCGGCCGCGACGAAGCAGCGACTCGGCCTCGGCGATGACGGACTCGAGCGGCTCGTCTGCGACGACCATGTCGATGAGCCGCTGCGGGCCGGGCGGCTGCGCCCTGGCGGCGGGCTCGGCGTGGTCGCGTTGGATCAGAATCCAGCCGCCGGGGATGTGCCCGGGCGTGCCCCCGTCGTCACCCAGGGGCAGGGCCATGCTCGAGGCGGTGTAGAGCCGCCCGTCGCCGCGGCAGCCGACGGTCCGCCCGTGCCATAACCGTCCGGCCGCCATGGCCCGACGCAACCGCTCTGCAGCGCCGTGGTTGGCGTCGGCGGCAATCAACCACCAGGCGGCCTGCCCGACGATCTGCCCGGCCGGCAGCCCGAGGAACGCCGCCAGCCCCTGGGTTACTTGACAAATCTTCCCCGACCGGTCGACGACGGCACCCAGCGTATCCGCCTCGAGCGGGCGGGCGCGTAGCTCTACCGGGGTCGTTTTCGTCATGCCACACCACACGTCCACCCGGCCGCCCCCTTGGCCGCTAAAGCCAAGCGGCCTTCGTGCATTACGGGATATTCGCCTCTAAATCCCTTATCGACACGCAGCCCGAGGCCCATGAAGCCGAGTACAAAAACTGCAAAGCGTCCCCTCGACTGCAAAATCGACCCGGCGGCGTGACGATCCACACCTGCCCGATGCACGCTCCGGCGGCATGGCCAGAAACCCCCGGCATAGCGTGGAGGGCGGGCTTACTTCTTCCGCATGCGTCGGGCCTTGAGCTGGGCCTTGGGGGTGACGTGGAAGGTGACTTCGCACTTGCCGACGCGTTTGTCGCGCTGGCCGCCGATGCCTTGCTGGCGGATGTCCAGGTCGAGGGTGACGTTGAACTCCTCGCCTGTTCGGACAAGTTCGCGAAGGTTTTCGCGGGGGTTCATGCGGTAGACCGCCGGGCCGAAGCATGGGCGAAGGAAGGTGTACTGCAGGTTTTTGCAGACGACGGCGTAGTTGTCACCGCAGATGCCAAAGACGTACATGCCGCCGGCGATCTCGCTGTTGGCCAGCAGTGCCCCGCCGGCCATGGCGTGGTACCAGTTCTTGTTGAAACGTTTGAACGGCAGGACGGCCGAGAAGGTCTGGTCGTCGAGCTGGCGCATCCTTATGCCGCTGAAGAACGCCAGCGGCAGGAAAATAAAGCTGAAGATGCGGTTCCAGAAGGTGTCTCGGGAGCTGAGGCGGGAGATGAAGGCCTCGGCGCGGTCCACCCAGCCGTTGTTGGCTTCGTGCCGGGCCGACCGCCGGGCGATACGACGCGCCCCGACTTCCAGGTCGCGTGTCGCCTCGTTCGGCGTCGAATCGGGTGCCATACCCTCCATACTCATCGCGTTTGCCTCGGCCTGCGTCATGTCGTCTCCCATGTTAGCGGCTCAGGGCGGCGTCGGAAGCGCCCGATGCCCGGAAGTTGTCTGTCGGCGGCCTGATTGGTACGTTTCGCAGCCTTAAGGAGCCTTTCATGAGCTTGAACCCGACGAAGAAAACACCCGTCCGAACGTTCGTCCCGGCCGAAATCGATTTCGCCGACTGGTCGCAGCTTCAGCCGCTGTTCGACCAGCTTGCCGGGCGTGAACTCGGCTCCCGCGCTGATCTGGAACGGTGGCTGCTGGACCTCAGCGAACTCTATGCCGCGATCGACGAATTCGGCAGTCGGCGGTACATCGCCAAGACCTGCCACACCGAGGACGAGGCGATCAAAGAGGCGTTCATGCACTTCGTTGAGCACATCGAGCCGAAGCTCAAGCCGGTGATGTTCGAGATGAAAAAGAAGTTCGCCGCCTGCCCGCACAAGGACGAACTGACGGACGCCAAGTACGAAATCCTCAAGCGGCAGTGGGAGACGGACGTCGAGATCTACCGCGAGGAAAACGTCCCCCTGCAGACCACCGAGACCAAGCTCATCACCGAGTACGACGAGTACATCGGCGCGATGATGGTCGAGTTCCGCGGCAAGGAGCGGACCCTGCCGCAGATGGGCAAGTTCCTCGAAGAGACCGACCGCGCCACCCGCGAAGAGGCCTGGACCCTCACGGCCGAACGCCGCCTGAAGGACCGCCAGAAGCTCGATACGATCTTCGACGAGCTGCTGAAGCTCCGCCAGCAGATCGCCGAGAACGCCGGCTTTGCCGACTACCGCGCGTACACCTTCAAGGCCCTGCACCGGTTCGACTACACGCCGGAGGACTGCCACGCCTTCGCCGAGGCTGTCGAGGCGGAGGTCGTGCCGATGATCCGCGAGTTGGACGCCCAGCGGCGTTCGGAACTGAAGCTCGACGCCCTGCGCCCGTGGGACCTTGGCGTGGACCTGAAGGGCCGTGAACCGCTGCAGCCGTTCGACGAGAACGACATCGACGGTTTCGTCGCCAAAACCCGTGAAATCTTCCACCGCCTGAGCCCAGCGCTGGCCGCCGAGTTCGACGAGCTGAAACACGCCGGCAACCTGGACCTGGACTCGCGTCGCGGCAAGGCCCCCGGCGGCTACCAGGCCGGGCTGCCCGAGACGGGCGTGCCGTTCATCTTCATGAACGCCGCCGGCCTGCAGCGGGACGTCGAAACGCTCCTGCACGAGGGCGGGCACGCCTTCCACTTCATGGCCAGCAAGGCAGAGCCGGTCGTCTTCCTCCGCCACGCGCCCATGGAGTTCTGCGAAGTCGCCAGCATGGCGATGGAGCTGCTGGCGCTACCGCACATGGACGTCTTCTTCGCCGACGAGGCCGGCCAGGCCCGCGCCAAGCGCCACCAGCTCGAGGGTGCGACCATCCTCGCGTGGATCGCCACGATCGACCAGTTCCAGCACTGGCTCTACACCAACCCCGGCCACAGCTCCGAGGCACGCCGGGCCAAGTGGCTGGAAATCTTCGACCGCTTCGGCCACGACGTCGACTACACCGGCCACGAGGACGCCAAAGAGTGGCTCTGGCAACGCCAGCTTCACCTCTACCACGTGCCGTTCTATTACATCGAGTACGGCATCGCCCAACTCGGTGCCCTGCAGCTTTGGCTCAAGAGCCTGCAGGACCCGCACCAGGCGCTGGCCAACTACCGCAACGGCCTGAAGTTCGGCGGCACCCGCTCGCTGCCGGAACTGTTCACCGCCACCGGCCTGCAGTTCGACTTCAGCCGCAAGACCGTCGGCCCGCTCGCCAAGGCCGTCCGGCAGGAGCTGGCGGCGCTGCCGGCGTAACCACGCCCGCAACCGATCGTCGAGACGTTCATGCCCACGCGCATCAAAATCTGCGGCGTCATGCGGCCCGAGGACGCGGCCCTGGCCGCCGAGCTCGGCGTCGACGCCGTCGGCGTCATCCGACACCCGGGCAGCCGCCGGTTCGTCGACGGCGAGGCGCTGCGGAAAATCATCGCCGCCTGCCGGCCTTTCGTCACCGTCGTCGGCGTCTACGTCGACGCCCCGCCGGAGCAGATCCGCGAGGAAAAGTGGACCCTGGGCCTGGGCGCCGTGCAACTTCACGGCGTGGAGACGCCCCAGACCGTCCGCGACCTTTCGCCGCTGAACGTCATCAAGATGATCCGCCCCGGCGTGACCAGCCCGACACCCTACGGCCGCGTGCCGATCGTCGTCGACACGCCCCACACCGTCGATGCCGGCGGCTCGGGCATCGAAAACGAGTGGGACCTGGTCGAGACGATGCTCGCCGACGGCCGACTCGACCGCGGCCGCACCCTCGTCGCCGGCGGGCTGCGCCCGCAGAACGTCGGGGCGGTCGTCCGGCGGCTCCGGCCTTACGGCGTGGACGTTTCCAGTGGCGTCGAGAGTGAGTTTGGTGCCAAAGACCCGGCAAAACTCCGCGCATTCGTCAAGGAAGTACGGGCCGCCTCGGCTTAGGCCTCAGGCCGGCATTCTGGCCGTGACTACGGCGTCGGTTCCACCGGACGCAGGTCCTGTGCGAACACGTTCGGCACCAGCACGAGCACCTGCTCTGTCAGGTCCTGTGGGTCTTCCCGGAGGAAAAACGCCCGCCCGACGCTGCTGGGCCAACGCCCTTCCGGGCTCGGCGCGATGATGAGAAAATGCCCCGGCGGCACGTCGAGCCGCAGGTTGAGGTCGTAAAACGTCTCGGGGGCCTCGTAGGTCACCTCCACCTCGCGGTTCATCGCGGTGTAGCGGATCTCCTTGCGCGTCCCCACGACCGCCGGTGCCAGGCTGATGCGCGTGTGCCCCGGCTGCCGCGGCGTCGGGCGGTAGTTGACGTTGACGACGTTACGGCTGGCCTCAAAGTCCCGGCCGCGGAGTACGTTCTGGTCGTCGAACCAGAAGATCGTCTGCCGCTGTGCCTCCTTGCCCATCGGCAATTCGAAGGATTGCTGCACCGTATTGGCCGTGCTGAGCCGCTTGGCAGCCGGGTCGTCGATGTGCCGCCGGACGTGCTCCATCTCCGCAATCGGCGCGATTCCGACGCGGATGCCGTTCTTCCAGAGCACGTCGTACGTCGCCACGTCCACGGCCTGCTCGTCGATTCGCTTCCAGAGCGCGTCATTGCGGCTCACCTCGCCGCCGGGCACCGAAAGCTGGTAGCTCACAAGCTGGTAGACCCACCGCCGCGTCGGTTGCGCGTCCTGTGGCTCGGGCGTCGGCACGATCAACTGCGGCTGCTGCACAAGGTACAGGGCACGATCAGTCGGCTGTGCCAAAACTGCCGCATCCGCCGTCGGCCCGGGGCTTTGTGCCGGCGGTGCGGCGCAACCGGCCGCAACACAGGCGACGACGCACGCCAGCGGCCACCGAAGCCAAACGCGTAGCCGAGCGGGTTGAACCTTCAATACGCCTCCGAAAGTGCGGCCACCATGCAATTCAGGCCCTCGAGCAGGTCGGCCTCCGAAATGTTCATCGGCGGCGCGACTCTTACGACCTGACCTGCCGTCAAGTTTACAACGACACCTTGTTTCATGCAGGCTTCCACCAGGTCCGCCTTCGGGGGTTGGGTCAGTTCGATGCCCAGGAAGAGCCCCCGGCCGCGAATCTCCCGCACGTGTGGCCGAACGGCATCGTCGCCCAGCAGCCGCTCCCGAACCACGTCGCCCAGCCGCTCGGCGTGCCTCAGCAGGCCGTCCCGCTCGATCACGTCGAACACGGCGTTGGCCGCCGCCATGCAGACCGGGTTGCCCCCCAGCGTGCTGCCGTGGGTGCCGGACTGCATGAGCTTTGCGACCTCGGGCTTCGCCCACATCACGCCCACCGGCAGCCCGCCGCCGACGGCCTTGCCGAGCGTCATCACGTCCGGCGTGATGCCCCCGGCGAAGTGCTGGTGCCCGAACCACTTGCCCGTCCGCCCGCAGCCGGTCCAAACCTCGTCGAAAATCAGCGTGACCCCCTGTTCATCGCAGTACTCGCGAATGCGGGCGGCGAAGCCCTCGGGGTACTCGTTCACGCCCCCTTCGCCCTGGATCGGCTCCATGATGATCGCGGCCGTCTCGTCGTCGCAGGCGGCGGTCACGGCGCCGAAATCGTCGTTGCGCTCCACCACCGTGAACCCCGGCACAGCCGGGCCGAAGCCCTGCCGCACCTTCGGGTTGCCCGTCGCGGCGATCATCGCCAGCGTCCGCCCGTGGAAGCTCTTCACGAGGCTCACGGTCTTCCACCTTCGCCCGCCGTCGGCCATGCCGCGCAGCCGGGCGAGTTTCACCGCCGACTCGTTTGCGTCCGCCCCGCCGTGGCAGAAAAAGGCCATGCCCGGGAAGGCCGTGCGGGCAAGTGTCTCGGCGAAGGCCGCCTGCGGCGGCGTGTGGAACGAGTTGCCGACGTGGAAGAGCTCCGCCGCCTGCCGCTGGACTGCCGCGACCATGTCCGGCTGGCAATGCCCCAGCACCGCCCCGCCGAACCCGGCAAACAGGTCCAGATACGCCCGCCCGTCGGCGTCGAAAAGGCGACACCCCTCACCCCGGACGAACACGTACGGCCGACGGGCATAATTCGGAATGAGCACCTTGTTCGCACGCTCGAGCAGTGCGTCTGTGTTCGGCCGGGCTTGCGGTAGTGTCGGAGCCATGGTGCCAGTGTAATGCGTCCGGCCAAAGTTTCCCGCGTGAGGACAGCACGCCGTCAAGAGCGGCAGGAACAGAACCCGGCAATGAAGCGTGAATCGGCGTTGTCCCATCGAGTCAAGCTAAGCCTCAGGCCAAGGGCCGAGCTGTTCCCCGGCCGGCGGCATTCCTGCCATCAATACAGCCGGCAGCGCACGGCATACCGCTTGCTCCCAACGGCCTATGCAAACCCGTTTTAACAGGCAAACCCTCGCCGTCGGCGGCCTGGTCGCCGCCGTAACGGTCGGCTACTTCGCCTGGCAACCCGCCGACCCGAATACTGATTCTGCAACGCAACCCTCCGCCACGCAGCCGAGTGCCGGCCCTGCCGTGCCCACCATTGACGACGACCTGCTCAACCCCCCGCCGGCTTTGGCGCCTGGCACCGCGAAGCAGATCGTCATCAAGGCGACCGACGGAGGACTCGAACCCGCCGAGATCGTCGTGCCGCCAGGACGCGGCCTGATCGTCATACTTCGTAACGACGACGACGACGACCCGCATGCACTCGAGTTCGTCATACCCGGCCGCGACCCGTTGATCGAGCGGCAGTTCATCACCGGCGACAAACAACAGGTTTCGTTCCTCGCCCCTGAACGCCCCGGCACCTACACGTACTACTGCACCGTCCCCGGCCACGCGGAGCGAGGTGAGTTGGGCACACTCGTGGTCACGGCAAACCCCGACGCGGACAACATCGACACCGGCGAAGCCGACGCGGGCACTACCGACGCGGATCGCACGCAGAACCAGGCCAAAGCCCGCTAAAACGACCCCGTGTGCTGCCCGAATCGAGCCACGACTCGAGCGACGGCTCGGATCTACACGCTGAGGTTCTTTCGGATTCGGCCTACGGCTTCTTCCACGTTCGCCCGGCTGTTGAACGCCGAGACGCGGAAGAACCCCTCGCCGCTGACGCCAAAGCCTGCACCGGGCGTGGTCACCACGTGGGCCTGCTTCAGCAGCCGGTCGAACATGCCCCAGCTGTCCACCCCGGCCGGGCACTCCGCCCAGACATAGGGCGCGTTAGTGCCGCCGAAGCACCTCAGGCCCGCCGCCTCCAGGCCGGTACGGATGAGCCTGGCGTTCTCCATGTAGTGGCGGACGAGATGGTGAATTTCCCCGGCACCTTCAGGGCTGTACGTCGCCTCGGCGCCGCGCTGCACGATGTAGCTGATGCCGTTGAACTTCGTGCTCTGGCGGCGGTGCCAGAGCTTGTGCAGAGGCACGGCCTCGCCGGCGGCCGACTTGCCCATCAGCTCCGTCGGCACGACCGTGTACGCCGCCCGAACGCCGGTGAAGCCGGCCGTCTTACTGAAGCTGCGGAACTCGATGGCGCACCGCCGCGCACCTTCGATCTCGTAGATGCTGCGCGGAATGGTCGGATCCTGTATGAATGCATAATACGCCGCGTCGAACAGGATCAGGCTGCCGTGGCTGTTGGCGTAATCGACCCACCGCGTGAGGTAATCCCGGCTGGCGACGGCTCCGGTCGGGTTGTTCGGGTAGCAGAGGTAAATCACATCGATGCGCTCGTCGGGCAGGTCGGGCGTGAAGTCGTTCTGCGGGTTGGCGCGCAGGTAGACGAGCCCTTCGTACTCGCCGTCGGGGCCGGGGTTGCTCGTGTGGCCGGCCATCACGTTCGTATCGACGTAGACGGGGTAGACCGGGTCTGTCACGGCGATGCGGTTGCCTGGCCCGAGGATGTCCAGGATGTTGCCCGCGTCGCACTTGCTGCCGTCGGAGACGAAAACCTCGTCCGCCGAAACTTCGCAGCCGCGGGCGGCAAAGTCGTGCCGGGCAATGGCTTCGCGGAGGAAGTCGTACCCCTGCTCCGGCCCGTATCCGCGGAAGCCGGCGTGGGTCGTCATCTCGTCGATCGCGGCGTGCATCGCACGCGCGACCGCCGGCGGCAGAGGCTCGGTCACGTCGCCGATGCCCATGCGGATGACCTTCGCCTCAGGATGCTCGGCCGTGAATGCCTTCACCCGCCGGGCGATTTCGGGAAACAGGTAGCCTGCCTTGAGCTTGAGGAAGTTGTCGTTGATCTGCGCCATGGGAGTCGGGCTCTGGTGTCTGGGTCAGGAGGCGGGTGAATGACGTGTCGGGCCGTCTTTGTACCCAAGGCCGGCGCGCCTGGAAACCGGGCGGCCGGCCTTGGGTTGTGTCATTGCTGCCGAGGGCAACAAAGCGGAGTGGTGCCTAAGGCAAGGATGCTGAACGCTCAGTCCTTCTTCTCGCCCCCCTCGTCGGGCTTGGTTTCATCGGGCTTGGCCTCGTCGGGCTTGGCCTCATCGGGCTTCACGTCGTCGGGGTTCACGTCTTCCGATGAGGGCTCCCCGGCGGTCGGGTCGTGATAGGCGGGCCCCTCCGTCCCGGCGGCGGTTGCCTGGGCACCCTCGCTCAAGGTCGCGGACGGCTCGGATGCTGCCCCGGCCGTGCCGGCGGGGGCGGCGGGGGCGGCGGGGGCGGCCGTGCCGGCGGGGGCGGCGGGGGCGGCGGCCGTCGGCTGTTCGGCTATGCCGTCCGGGCCCTCGGACGACGTGGCACCGGCCGATGATCCGCCGGCAGATGTGTCGGCGATCGGGTCGGATTCGAACTCGTCCTCGTCGTGCTCGAGATAGACGTCGTCCATCTCCTGGGCGTCCACTTCGCGGCGCATAAGGTAGTAGATGATGGTGTTAGCCGAGAAGAACGCACTGACCACGTACGCACCGAGCAGGCCGATGAGCAGGTAAACCCAGAATGCGATGAGGAACGCCGCGATGGACTCGGTCACGCCGAGGCTGAAGTAGTCCATCGGGTAGCTGAGGTTGAACGGCCCGTTCGGCCCGCCCCACATTGCCTCGAACGGCCCGACGCCGGGGTACGAATCGTTCGTGAAGACGAACAGCTTGACCGCGAAGTACGTGCTCGCCAGCAGCACCCAGAAGAACAGCCGCAGGAACAGATACGTCAGCGAGACGTAAATCAGCGCCACGGCCGAGTAGAAAATCAGCCGCCACGGCTTGGCGTACAGGTAGCTGAAGCTGCGGCTGATGGCGTCGAAGCTGTCTGAGCCTTCCACCGCGATCGTCGGGTACATCAGGTTGAACCCGCCGATGAGGCCGATGATCACCAGCGTCATCAGGAAGCCGGCCAGCAATGCCAGGAAGAAGAACGCCCCCACCACGATCGGCCCGACGTACGGGACGTTCGCCAGGATTCCGCCGAGCGCTACCAGCAGCCCGAACAGCACGATGATGACCAGCGGGATGAGCGGTGCCGTCAGGAACGAAAGGAACTTGCCCGTGCTGAACCGCAGTGCATCCCGCAGGCTGATCTTTTCTTCCCGCGCCACGTGCACCGCGGCGATGCGTGCGATCGCCCCGCCGAACACGGCCGTGACGCACAGCGCGAACAGGAAGAACAGGATGAAGTAGACCGGGTGAACCAGCAGCGCCCACGCCGGGCCGACGACTACGAGGCGGTAGAGCGAACTGATTACGCCGCGTTCCCCGAGGAAGTCGAGCGAGAGCACGCCTTGGGCGATGCCGTCGATCTGATTGGCGGAGTATTTGTAGTAGGCGTCGAAGAGGCCGATGCCCTTCTCGTACCCGGCCAGCCGTGCCGCCCGGGATGCTCCACGGTAGGCCGCGGCGACCTGGACGTCGTAGGCCTCCTTGCCTGCCTCCACGGCCTCCTCGGCGCGCTCGACGGCCTCGCGGGCGGCCGTGCGGGCTTCGTCGCCCTCGGCCTCGCTCAGGGCTTTGTTTGCCGCCTCGAGGCGCTCGGCCGGCTCCTGGATCTGCGCCTTATGGATCGCCTCGACGTCCTCGGCACGCTGCTTGACGAAGTAGGCTTTGACGTCGCCGAGATCGACGTCGTCGGCCGTCGTCGTGGCCTCGACGCCATCGAGTTCAGCGACGCGTGCGCGTAGTGACTGACCGGCTTCAAGAATACGCTCACGGGCTTCGGCCCGGGTGCGGTTGAACGCGGCGGTGCCTTCGCCAAAGCCGATCCGCTCGAAGGCGAGAATTTCGCTGTAGCTGATGGTATCGCGATCTTCGAGGGTGCGGGCCAGCCGGGCCGGGTCCTCGCCGAAGCTGTCCGACAGGCCGACGGGTACGGCTGAGTAGGCGCCCGGCCAGATGCCGTCCAGGAGCCTGCCGAAGCCGTAGATCAACAGGATGGCCACGAGCGCCAGCAGCAGCTTCGACGGGTGGATGGCCACGCGGAAGATGGAGAAAAGCCGCGTAAAAGGGAATGTTTTCTGCAGGTCGATGCCTTCGAGCCTGAGTGGGGTTCGCGTCTCGTCCGCCATGAATCGGCCTCTTTCAAATCGGTAAGTTCAGGCCGGGGGCCGGTGCGTCGCGCATCGCCCTCCGGAACGGAACGCGGATTATAAGAAGTGGGCAGGGTCGATCAATTCATGCCGCGCCGGGCGACGGGCGGGCGACGGGCGGGCTAAGCGGCGGAGGGGCTCTAACTACCTCGGTCGGCGTCGGGCGGGTCCCTCGGCGGCGGGGATGACTCGTCGCCGTCGTGGGCTTCGTCGTCGTCGATTACGGGGATCTGATACCGCTCGTCGAACCAGCGGTACAGGTCCACATCGCGGCAACGCGGCGAGCAGAAGGGGAAGGTGCTGCCCGGCCGCTTCACGTCGGCCATGTCGGCCGCGTCGATTGGCTTCTTGCAGGTCGGGCAGTGAACCGGTGCGGGCATGGCGTTCTTCAGTCCTTGCCGGCGGACTTGGACCCGCCCGAGCCGCCCGACTTCCTGTCCGCCGGCTTCGCCGCGGCCGCAGGCTTTGCCTCAGTCGGCTTGGCCTCAGACGGCTTGGCCTCGGCGGGCTTCGCTTCACCCGCCTTGTTTTCACCCGACTTGCCGTCCCCGCTCTTGATATCGCCCGAGTTACTTTCACCCCCTTTGGCGTCGGAGCCGCCGGCCTTCTTCTCGGCCTCGGCACCCTTCTTGTAACCCTCCGAGCGGTAGTCGGTCTCGTAGAAGCCGCCTCCCTTGAAGATCACACCGGCACCCGTGCCAATGAGCCGGCGGAGCTTGTTCTTCGTGCACGCCGGGCACTTCTTGAGAGTCGGCGCGGTGATCGACTGGTACTTCTCGAACGTGTGCCCGCAGGAGTCGCAGGCGTAGTCGTAGGTGGGCATGGGTGTGTCGGGTTCGGTTCAGTGGGTCTGCAATCAGATGTCGGTCCGGGCGGCAGTCACTCGCCGGCGGTGAGTTGCCGGGGTCACTTGCTCACGGCAACCTGCGCCGGGCGGAGCGGCCGGCCGTTAATCTTGTAACCGGGCTGGAAAACGCGGGTAACGTGGTTCGGCTCACCCTCGGCGGACTCCTGCATGAGGGCTTCCATCTCGTTCGGGTCGAAGGGCGTGCCCGCCTCCGGCGATACACGCTCCACGCCCTGCCGCGCGAGCACTTCCAGCATCTGATCGTGCACGCCTTGCAGGCCCTGCAGGATGCTCTCGGTGCTGGCGGTGGCCGGGTCCACGGCCAGGCCGCGTTCAAAGTTGTCGATCACCGGCAGGATCGCGCGGATCAGCTCCGCCGAGGCGATCTGCAGCCGCTGGGCGAACTCCGTATCCAGCCGGCGGCGGCTGTTCTGGTACTCCGCCTGCACGCGGGCCATCTTCTCGAACGCCGCGTCTTTCTCGGCACGCAGGCGTTCGATCTCGGCGTGAAGCTGATCTACGACCGAGCCGTTGTCGCTGTCAGAATCGTCGTCGTGGCCGTCGTAGCCGTCGCGGAGGTCGGCGTCCATGTCCAGTTCGTCGTCGAGCTGGTCGGCGAAGCTGTCCGGGCCGGCGTTCGACGCGTGGCCTGTCTCACCGGAGCGGTCCTGCGTGTCGGCGACGTCCTGCGGGTCGGGGGTCTTGTCACTCATGGCTTGGTTCTCACAACTTGCATCGGATCGGGTTTAGTCTTCGTCGCCGCTGAACATGCCCTTGAGTTTGTCCAGAAAGCCTCTGCGTTGCGGCATGGCCTTGTGGTCCTCGGTCTCGGCGTATTCACTGAGCAGTTGACGCTGGCGTTCGGTGAGCTTTCGGGGGATTTCAATCAGAATCTGTACCACTTCGTCGCCGCGACGGTAGCTGCGCAAATCCGGCAGGCCGTTGCCCTTGAGCTTGAACACCTCGCCGTGCTGCGTGCCGGCCGGTACATCCAGCGACTCCTTGCCGTCGAGCGTGGGCACATCTATCGAGCCGCCCAGCGCCGCCTGCGCGAAGCTGACGGGAATCTGGCAGATCAGGTCGTTCTGGTGCCGGGTGAAGACCGGGTGCTCCTTCACGCGGATGTAGCAGTGCAAGTCTCCCGGAGGTGCGCCCGGCTCGCCGGGCTCACCTTCGCCCGGCAGGCGGACGGCCTGGCCCTCGTGTACGCCGGCGGGCACCTTGATGGTGACTTTGCGTTTGGCCGGCAGCTTGCCGTCGCCGCCGCACTTGGGGCAGAAATCCGTGACGACTTCCCCGCTGCCGCGGCAGTTCGGGCACGTGGTGACCATGCGGAACATGCCGCCGAACCCCTGCTGCGCGACGCGGCCCTGCCCGCCGCACTGCACGCACGGCTTGGGCTTGCTTCCGGGCTTTGCGCCGGTGCCTTCGCAGTCGTCGCACCGCTCGGCCCGCTCGAACTCGATGGTGCGCTCGACGCCAGTGGCGACTTCGTTGAGGGTGAGTTCGACTTCGGTCTCGAGGTCGAACCCGCGGGCCGGGCCGCGTCGGCCGGCGGTGCGTGCCCCCCCGAACCCGCCGAAGAGTTCCTCGAACATGCTGAAGATGTCCGAGGGGTCCATGTTCTGGTACTGGTGCGTCTGGCCTGAGACGCCGGCATGGCCGAGCTGGTCGTACCGCTGGCGCTTGGCGGGGTCGGAGAGGACCTCGTACGCCTCGGCGGCCTCGCGGAACTTGACCTCCGCCTCCGTCTTGTCCTCCCCCTGGTTGCGGTCGGGGTGGTACTGCATCGCCAGCTTGCGGTAGGCGCGTTTGATCTCGTCGGCCGAGGCGGAACGCGTCAGGCCGAGCACTTCGTAATAGTCTCGCTTGGTTGCGGGCATCAGACTTCTCAAAACTCACGAATCGTGGGACCGAGTTGCACTAATTGGGAACACTTTCTGTTCAAACCATTACCACGGAAGTTCAAGTGCAAGATGAATGGCCTTGGCCACCGCGTTCATCGTGTCGTCGTTGAGCCGGACGATACGACGGTGAAGGACAGCGACCGGGACGTCGCCAGGTTGTCACAGCTCAATGCGGATCGGAGGGCGACTCCATCCTTGACCGGGTCAAGTTCGACTTCGGTGTCGATCCCACGCATTCGCGTTGTGACGGGGGCGACGGTGACGTTTGCCAGATGCGTCAGGGCACTTTCACGGGTGAGGATAAGCACAGGCCGCCTCTTGCCCTCTGGCATGTCTGCCCACCACAGTTCCCCACACCGCGGACGTGGATTCACTGCTGCTTCTCCCAGTCTTCAGACTCTTCTTCTGGCGTCGCTTCGGCCATCCACTTCAGGCCGGCCTCGCCCAGCACCCGGTCTTCGTCTTCAGGCGTCGCTTGAGAAAAATCCCGGTCTTCGGCTTCGTCGAGCACTGTAACGATGGCACGGTGCGTTTCGGACAGCTTCAGGTCTTCCCTAAGCGTGACTTGGCCGTTCTTGTCGATGATGGCTTCGACCGATTTGAGCATGCCCATACTCCACACAACCCGGGGCGTGAAGGCTCGAAGACTTCGTGCCTCCACGCCCCGGCTCGCTTGCTTCAACAACCTCTCGAAACACTAAGCCACGGCACCGGCCACGGCGTGCTTCTGGTTGTCCTTGCCTTCCTTCAACTCGGTGATCAGCACTTCGGTCGTCAGTGCCAGGCCGCTGACGCTTGCCGCGTTCAACAGCGCCGTCTTGCTGACCTTCGCCGGGTCGATGATGCCGGCCTTGAGCAGGTCCTCGTACACGCCCGTCGCGGCGTTGTAGCCGAAGCCGGGCTTGTCGCTCTCGAGCACGCGGGAGACCACGACTTCGCCGTCCTCGCCGGCGTTGTCGGCGATCTGCCGGGCCGGGGACTTGAGCGCCTCGATGATGATGTCAAAGCCGAGCTTTTCATCACCCTTGACCTTGGACTTGCCCGCCTGCACTGCAGCGATGGCACGCAGGAACGCCACGCCGCCGCCCGGCACAATGCCTTCCTCGGCGGCCGCCCGCGTCGCGTGCAGGGCGTCGTCGATGAGGTCCTTGCGCTCCTTCATCTCGATCTCGGTCGGGGCACCGGCGTAGATCACGGCCACGCCGCCGGTCAGCTTCGCGAGCCGCTCCTGCAGCTTCTCGCGGTCGTAGTCGCTGGTGGTGCTTTCGATCTGCTTGCGGATCTGATCGGCGCGGGCCTGCAGGTCCTTCTTCTTGCCGGCACCCTCCACAACGAGCGTGTTCTCCTTGCTGACAACGACCTTCTTGGCCCGGCCAAGGTGCTCGAGTTCCACGCTCTCGAGCTTCAAGCCCAGGTCCTCGCTGATGAACGTGCCGCCGGTCACCACGGCCAGGTCGCCGAGCATCGCCTTGCGGCGGTCGCCGAAGCCCGGGGCCTTCACCGCACAGACGTTCAGCACGCCGCGAAGCTTGTTGACGACCAACGCCGCCAATGCCTCGGACTCCACGTCCTCAGAGATGATCAACAGCGGCTTGCCCACGCCGACGATCTTGTTCAGAAGCGGCAGCAGGTCAGCCAGGTTGCTGACCTTCTTCTCGAAGATCAGGATGTAAGCGTCTTCAAGCTGTGCTTCGAGCGTCGACGGGTTCGTCAGGAAGTACGGGCTGAGATAACCCTTGTCGAACTGCATGCCCTCGGTGTACTCGAGCGTGCTTTCCGCGCTCTTGCCCTCTTCGACCGTGATGACCCCTTCCTTGCCGACTTTCTCCATCGCGTCGGCGAGCAGGTTGCCGATGTGCTCGTCGCCGTTGGCACTGATCGTGGCGACCTTCTTGTAATCGTCCCGGCCCTTGATTTTGCGGGCCATCTCCGTGATCGCATCACTGGCGACCTCGGCCGCCTTGAGGATGCCACGCTGCACCTGCACGGCGTTGACGCCGGCGGCCACGTACTTCAGGCCGCCCAGGAAGATCTCCTCGGCCAGCACCGTAGCGGTGGTGGTGCCGTCGCCGGCCTTGTCGCCGGTCTTGCTGGCGACAGTGTTGATGAGCTTCGCGCCCATGTTCTGGAAGGGGTCCGGCAGTTCGACCTCCTTGGAGACCGTCACGCCGTCCTTCGTAATCCGCGGGCTGCCGTAGCTCTTGTAGATCACCACGTTCCGTCCGCGCGGGCCGAGGGTCGCCTTGACCGCGCGCGCCAGTTGCGAAAGGCCCGAGGCGACGGCGTTGCGTGCCTCGTTGTCGAATTTCATTTGCTTGGATGCCATAGTTCGCTTCGCTCCAGTTGCTAGTTGATGGTTGCCAGTTGCTGGTAAACGGGTGGTTGCCTGCCGGCTGCCGCTGCGTGACTAGCAACTGGCAACCAGCAACCCGCAACTCACTCCAGCACGCCCAGGATGTCGCTCTCGCGGAGGATCACAAACTTCTCCGTCTCGACTTCCACCTCGGTGCCGCTGTACTTGCCGTAGTAAACCGTATCGCCTTCGCGAACAGCCACTTCCAGGCGGGTGCCGTCGTCGTTGAGCTTACCGGGGCCGACGGAAACGACCTTGCCCTTCGTCGGCTTCTCGCGTGCCGCGTCCGGAAGGACGATGCCGCTCTTGGTCTTCTCCTCGGCCGCCGAGCGGCGGACAATGACGCGATCATTCAGGGGTTTGAGTTTCATTTTGCGTTCCCTATGTGTTGTTCATACGAAGGTTGCCGGCGGCCGGTATCGGGCCGGCGGCAACCAGTGACTTTCTCTGCGAATCAACCCGGGCATTGAACCCTTCCAAAGACCAGGCGCCCAACAACTGCAGATCACCCGGCTCGGCGAAGACGACCTCATCAACTGTGAAGAACTCTCGGACCCGCACAATAGCGAAGCCCATGCTCCGCGTGATCTGCTGGCCATTTGCCCTCACGAATGTCAGGTCCTTCTTTTCACGGGCGATGCCAATGCTTTCGAGCGCCTTGCCATCGACCCATGTATACTCAGAGCCGGTATCTACAAGTGCCCGTTCCACCTTCGCCGCCTCCGAGCGGTTAAGGATATTCTCGACGGTTAGCTCGGTGCTGAACGTGCCCATGGCCTTCTCGATTTAGTAATCCATATCGTCCATGCCCTCATGGTCATGGTCGTGATCATGCCCGCCGCCCGACTTCTTGGGCTTTTCAACCACAATGCAGTCCGTCGTCAGCAGCAGAATCGCCACCTCGGCGGCGTTCTGCAGGGCCGTCCGCTCGACCTTCGTCGGCGTGATGATGCCCGCCTTGATCATGTCCACGTACTCGCCGGTCAGGGCGTTGAAGCCTTCGCCTTCCTTGCCTTCCATCACGCGGCGGACGACGACGCTGCCGCTCGTGCCGGCGTTCTCGGCGATCTGCTTCAGCGGGGCCGTCAGCGCCTGGCGAACAACCCGCACGCCCAGCAGTTCGTCGCCGGTAAGCTTCAGCTTGCTGCCGCCGTTCAGGCCGTGCATAGCCTTGATCATCGCGGTGCCGCCGCCGGGGACGACGCCCTCTTCAATCGCGGCGCGGGTCGCGTGCAGGGCGTCCTCGATGCGGGCCTTCTTCTCTTTGAGTTCCGCCTCGGTGGCGGCACCCACGTTCACCTGGGCCACGCCGCCGGCCAGTTTGGCCAGCCGCTCCTGCAGCTTCTCTCGGTCGTAGTCGCTGGTGGTCGATTCGATCTCGTCGCGAATCTGCTGGATGCGACCCTTGATGGCTTCGTCCTCGCCGGCACCTTCGATGACCGTCGTGTTGTCGTTGTCGATACGGATCTTCTTGGCGGTGCCCAGATCGGTCAGCTCCACCTGCTCCAGGTCGACGCCCAGGTCCTTCATGATCGCCCGGCCGCCGGTAAGGATGGCGATGTCCTCCAGCATGGCTTTGCGGCGGTCGCCATAGCCCGGGGCCTTGACGGCGCACACGTTCAGGATGCCGCGGAGCTTGTTCACGACCAGCGTGCTGAGTGCCTCGCCGTCCACGTCCTCGGCGATGATCAGCAGCGGCTTCTTGGCCTTCTGGATCTTCTCCAGCAGCGGAATGAGCTTCCCGGCGGCTGAGATCTTCTCTTCGAAGACGAGAATCAGCGGCTTGTCCAGCTCGACGACCATCTCATCCGGGTTGGTGATGAAGTTCGGCGAGAGGTACCCACGGTCAAACTGCATACCTTCGACGACATCGACGTACGTCTCGAGGCTCTTGCCCTCTTCGACGGTGATTACGCCATCCTTGCCGACGCGCATGAACGCGTCAGCCATGATCTTGCCGACCTCCGGGTCGTTGTTGGCGGAGATGGTGGCGACGTTCTGAATGTCGTCCTTCCGGCCGGCGTCGATCGGCTTGCTCTGCCGCTGCAGGTCGGCCAGGGCGGCGGTCACTGCGGCGCGGATGCCCCGCCCGATGGCCATCGCGTCCGCCCCGGCGGCCAGGAACTTGAAACCGTCGCGGAAGATGCTCTCGGCCAGCACCGTCGCGGTCGTGGTGCCGTCGCCGGCCACGTCGCTGGTCTTGCTGGCGGCCTCCTTCACCAGCTTTGCACCGATGTTCTCGTACTTGTCCTTAAGTTCGACCTCCTCGGCGACGGTCACGCCGTCCTTCGTCACCGTGGGGGCACCCCAGCCCTTGTCGATGACGGCATTCTTGCCTCGCGGCCCGAGCGTGACTTTCACGGCTCGGGACAGCTTGGTCACGCCCTCCAGCAGGCTCTTACGTGCTTCGACATCGAAGCTGAGCATCTTCGCGGCCATGCGGTGTTCTCCTTGTTTCCAGTTCGGAAGTTGATTGTGGCAGTGCACTCGTTCTCGGGGAGTCGGCCCGCCGGCTCACGCCGGCCGCACCGATCCCTCATCTCCCCGGCCTAGAACAAAGCCGGTGCCGCGACGTAGTTCGTCCCGAACCGCGCCACTTTCGCCGGAAAAACGCCCATTCGGAAGCTCCAGCCCGCCGAGCCCGGCTGTCAGCGTGGCAGGTGGCCCGATCCGCCGCCCGCCGACGCCTGCCACGCTGACAGCCGACCCGCCACCCGGACCCTGCCGCCCGCCGTGACAAGCGTCGCGCGGTTGCTACGCTTGCGGGGCCTGATGAAGCCGCCACCCCCTACCGACCTTACGCCGACGCTTTCCATCGTCGTCCCGGCACTGAATGAGCAGGATAACGTCGGCCCGCTGGCCGAGGAGGTCGCCCGGACGCTCAATGAGCGCGACGGCCTCGACGTCGAGTTGATCATCGTCGACGACGGCTCCGACGACCAGACGCCCCACCGGCTCGCCGAGCTTTGCCGAAAGCACCCCTGGGTGGTCGCCCTTCGGCGGGAGCGGCCAGAGGGGCAGTCCGCGGCGATGTACGCCGGCATCCAGGCGGCACGGGGCGCGTACGTCGCGACGCTCGACGCCGACCTGCAAAACGACCCGGGCGAGCTTGGCGCGATGCTCGCGCTGCTTCAGAAACACAACGCCGACCTCGTGCAGGGCGACCGCTCGGCCGACCGGCAGGATACGTTCATGCGCCGCCGGGCCAGCGGCGTCGGCCGGGGTGCCAGGCGGCTGATTCTAGGTGACCCCGTCCGCGACACCGGCTGCTCCGCCCGCGTGCTGCGTGCCGAGTATGCAAAGCAGTTACCGCTGCAGTTCAAGGGCATGCACCGGTTCGTGCCGGCCTACTGCCGGCTGCTTGGCGCGAAGATCGTCGAGATGCCCGTGAAGCACCGCCGCCGGCATTCCGGCACGACCAAGTACGGCGTGGGCGTGCTCTCGCGCGGGCTGCGTGGCCTGGTCGACTGCTTTGCCGTGCGGTGGATGGCCAGACGCATCCGCCCGACGCAAGTCAGCCGGATTAGCACGACACAGGAGGCGGAATGACGCGACCCGGGCACCATAGGCAACAGGCCGTGGCGCAACGCGCTCTGTTTGCTGTGCTGCTGTCGCTCGTTTGCCTTCACGGCGGCGTCGTGTTCGCCGCGTCATCGACCGTCGGGCTGGCATCGGTACCGCCGCCGGTCACGTCGCTCGAAAACGTGTCGGTCAAGCTTTCCGACCGAATCTCCCGCCTCGACCCGGTCGAGCGCGACGGGAAAATGTTCCTTCGCCTGCAGACCGACACCGGCCCGGTGGAGGTCCCGGCGGACGTGTTCCTGCGCCTCGTGCAGCAGCGGCAACTGGAGCGCGACCGCACCGGCTGGATGTTCCGCATCCTGGACATCACGAGCCTGACCGGGCTGATCTGGGTGGGCCTGGGCCTGCTCGGGCAGGTGCTCTTCACCGGGCGCATGGTCGTGCAGTGGCTGGTGAGCGAGAAGCAGAAGCGCAGCGTGGTTCCGCCGGCCTTCTGGTGGATGAGCCTCGGCGGCGCGAGCATGCTGATCGTCTACTTTACGTGGCGTGTCGATATCGTCGGGGTACTCGGGCAGGCGACCGGCTGGTTGATCTACGTTCGCAACCTTTACCTCATCCATGGGCGGGGCAAGGCAGAGCCGGCGGGAGAGGCGC
Organism: Phycisphaerae bacterium; assembly: GCA_050329715.1. GTDB lineage: Bacteria > Planctomycetota > Phycisphaerae > Tepidisphaerales > Tepidisphaeraceae > DAIOTR01. Next base: position 16,937 of record JBHJOM010000021.1, on the reverse strand, counting down.
CCACGGGGCCGGTCGACGGCCCGGCCGCCGCGTAAAGGTCCGAAGCGGTCGGGCACGACGGCGTCAGTTACGCATGAAGATGTACCATCCGTCGGCCATGTCCCGCATTTCCCCGGACCGCTCGAACGCCGGGCGTTGCCCGTCGCTCACGTACACGAACCCGGAATTGACCCACCCGGCGTGCTCGATCGTGATCCAGGTTTCGGTCGGCTGTCGGTCCACCTGCTTGATGCGGTACGCCCCGGCCCACTCGGGCTCGTCCGGGCCTTGAACCACACGCTCAAGCTCCGGCAGGCTGGCGCGGAAGGCCAGGTGCAGCGGCGCTTCCATCAGCAGCAGGCTCAGCGACACGATGAAAATCACCGGTATCGCCAACTGCCGGAGCATAACCAGCAGCCGGAACGCGTGCGGCCTGCCCAACGCCGAATTCGTGCCCAGGTAGGCCACGAAGCGAAACACCCAGAAAATCAGCAGTGCGAACCATGCGACGGAGGCGATCACCCCCGGCCAGATGTAATGGCCCGGCGGCGTCATCGCGACGAACAGGACCGTCGCATTCAGCAGGGCCAGCCCGATCCAGAACCAGCCGATCGGCCGACGCCAGAACAATGCCTCCGGGCCGATGTGTCCGTCGATATTTCTTTCCCATTCCTGCATGAAATAATCCCTGCAACTGCAGACGGTAGGCCGTCCGAAGTCCCGCGGCACTGAAGTTGCGGCCCGAACAGCCATGGAACCAGTCATCGATGAAACCGTTGCAACGCTGCTCGGCGCGACAAAAGGCCCGTGCATCAGCATCTACATGCCGACACACCGTCACTTCCCGGACGCAGGCAAGGACGCAATTCGATACAAAAATGTGCTTAAACAGGTCCGCGACGAGCTCGGCGGCAAGGGTGTCAACGGCGACGCCAAACGCCTGCTCGCCGACCTCGCCGAGTTGGAAGGTGACCGCCAGTTCTGGAACCACCAGCTCGACACCCTCGCCGTCTTCAAGAGCCCGGAGGTCCACATCGTCAAACCGCTGCATCGGCCGACCGCCGAGCCACTCATCGAGGTCGCCAACAGCTTTCACGTCAAGCCGCTCATTCGGCTCCTGCAAACGAGCGGGCGATACCAGTTGCTCGGCATCAGCCAGAAGAGCGTGAGAGTTTACGAGGGGGACCGTGACCAGCTGGCCGAGCTGCCGCTGCACCCGGACGTGCCCAGGTCGCTTACCGACGCGGCCGGCGAGGAGATCGCCGCCGGCGAGCAGAGCTTCAGCAAGCACGGCGGGATTCAGAACCAGACGATGGTCAACTCACACCATGACAAGTCCGACGACCGTGACATCGACCTGGAAAAATTCCTTCTCGCCGTCGATGGAGCCGTCATTGAGCACTTTAGCCGGCTAAGCAAGCTTCCCCTCATCCTCGCGGCGGACGTGGATTACCATCATCGCTTCCGTAAACACTCCCGAAACCCCTGGCTGCACGAAAAAGGCATCGAGATCGATCCGACAAGCGCCCATGTCAGCATTGACGACCTGCGTCGACGTGCCGCCGAGATCATCAAGCAGGACTACGACCGCGAAACCCGAACACTCGTCGATGACTTTGAAACGGCCAAGGCACAGCAGCAGGCGACGGACGACCTGAGGCTCATCGGCATGCATGCGATCGCCAGCGGCATCAAGACGCTGATCGTCGACGGCGACCAGCAACGAGGCGGAAGGGTCGATCCGGAGACCGGAGACATCCTGTTCGAGGACCGCAGCGACCCGCACGTCGGCGACGTGCTCGACGACCTGGCCGAGATGACCCTGCGCCGTGGCGGGAGGGTACGCGTGCTGCCTTCCGACCTGATGCCCAGCCAGACGGGTGCCGCGGCGGTGCTTCGTTATCAGCTGAAAACGTCCTGAAGGAGTTGGCGACGGCTCGGCCAGAATCGACCAGAGCCGCGAGCGCTTGTAGCGCTCGCGGCTGGCCGTTCTCCACACCGGAAGACCTCACAGGGCGTCCGATCTCAATCAGTAACTCACGTCGGAGCTTTCCTGTCCGGCCCCTTCGGCGTCGGAGGTTACGCCGCTGTCGGCAAAGGTTTCGGAGTCTGTCGATGCCGCGGCTTCGCGCGCACGCTGGAGTGCGGCAAGCCCCGCGGCGGTGGGCTGGAGCGTCGCAGGGTTGGTCCCCTGCTCGATTCGGAGGTGTCGCTCGGCGTCAAACCCGGCCTCTGTGAAAGCGGCTGCAACGGCTTCGCTTCGCTCTACGAACAACGGGCTGTCGGCTTTGAGGTTCATGTACACCGTGAAGTCGCGTCCGCCCGGAATGGCCATGGCCATCAGCCGGGTCTTCTGCTCGCCGAGTGACGACAGGCCGTCGCCCATGAAATGCGCCGGGTGCAAAGTGGCGTCGTCGCGGGCGCCGTTTGCCAACTGGGCGTCGAAGACCTTGGCGGCGAAGCAGTCCTCGCGGGCCTCTACGAAGTGCGGCTCCTGGTCCGGCGAGGCACAGCCGACGGCGACGACGGCAATGAAGATGGCGCTGCTGAAAAGCGTGGTACGGTTCATGGGATTGCTCTCCTTTTGGTGGTGTGGTTGGTGTTAGCTGAAGAAGTTCATGACGGCCGGGCCGATCATCACGATGAACGCCGCCGGCATGATGAACAGCACAAGCGGGAAGCTGAGCTTGACGCTCGCCTTGGCGGCCAGTTCCTCGGCGGACTGCTGCCGCTTGATACGCAGACTCTCCGCCTGGACGCGCAGCGCGCCTGCGATGCCTGTGCCGAAGCGATCGGCCTGGCTGAGCATGGCGGCCAGTTGCTGAAGCGACAGGTTTCCGGTTCGTTCGCCCAGGTTCCTGAGGGCCTCGCGACGTGGCAGGCCGATGCGTGTTTCCATGTGACAGATGCCGACTTCCCGGCTGATGGCGGGGTGTGCCAGTGACAACTCATCGCCGACACGCTGCATCGCGGCTTCGATGGTCAGGCCGGCTTCGACGCAGACGACCATGAGGTCAAGTGCGTCCGGCAGGCCGAGGGTGAGCTCGCGCTGGTTCTGCCCGATTCGGCTCTTGAGCCAGAGGGTGGGAGCCATGTACCCGACAATGCCGCCGAGGCTCAACCCCAGCAGTGCCTGCCCGGCCAGCTCGCCGACGAACAGCCCGCCGAAGAACCCGACGCACAGCAGCACGACTCGGCCGCCGATGACCGTGCGGGCGGCCGTGGGTGAATAGACGCCGGCGCGGATCAGGTCCCGGCGCAACACGCCCTCCTTAGACTTGTCTTTGGGCATGAACGGCCGGGCCGCCGCCATGCCGACGCGCTGGATAAGGTCCGTGAAGCTCGCATGCCCTTCCGTGGCGGTGGTGAAGCTGTCGGGCTGATCGTCCGTCAGGCGGTTGCGCAGCCGGTCGCGATCGCCGTTACTGGCCAGTTGCCAGATGCCCCAGACGGCGAACGCCACCGCAGCGGCTACGAGCACAAACAAAAGGCGTTGTTCAAGCGATACCATGGCTCAAATCCTCACTCGGGTGATCTTCCGGATGGTGTACAGGCCCATGAGCACCAGCGCGACGGAAGTGCCCAGCATCTTCAGCCCGGCCGACGTGTGGACGAGCTTGCCCGCGTACTCCGGGTTGAGCACCTGGAAGAGCACGAACATCACCAGCGGGAACGCCGCCAGGATGTACCCCGTAAAGCGCCCCTCGGCGGTCTTGCTCTTTACGTGCTGTTCGAGGCGGATGCGCTGGCGAATCATCCCGCCGATGTTGTCGAGCACCTCGGCCAGGTCGCCGCCGGTCTGGCGTTGTACGAGCACCGCCGTGACGAAGAACTTGAAGTCGGTGGCTTCGATGCGCTCTGTCATCTCACGCAGCACGTCGTCGATCTTCTCGCCGAGGCTGTGGCGTTCGAACGCACGCTGAAACTCCTTGGAGAGCGGTGCGGGCATCTCCTCGGCGAGCATCTGCAGGGCCGTGGTGAAGCTGTGCCCGGCACGAAGCGCACGGGCAAGGAAGTCCAGTGCGTCGGGGAGCTGGTCGGCCAGTTGCCGCTGACGGCTGTTGCGTCGTCGGATCACCATGAAGAATGGCAGCGACCCGGCGAGCATTGCCCCGACCGATGCGACAACGAATAAACCGGTAAGCAGCAGCACCAGCACGAGGCCGACCAGCCCCGTACCGAGCACGATCTGCAGAAAGCGGTTCACCCCCAGCTCCGGGTAGGCCTGGATGACGGCCGAGCGAACCTCCTTCAGGATGTTCACCTTGCCGAGCAATGCCCAGATGCCTTCGTCATGCTCCTGGCTGATGAGGACTGAGGCGTCGCGTCGCTCCTCGGTTTTGCGCCGGAAGCCGCCACTTAGCCGCTCGTGCATCCGTTGACGGTCATTGCTCTTGACGTGGATGGCAATGCGTGCGCAGCCGTACGCGAAGCAGCCTGCCGCCGAGCCCGTGAGGATGGGTATTGCCAGAACTTCCATAGTTAAGCCTGTTGGTCGCGTCCGGGACTAGAGTTCGATGGACCGTCGATCGAACATGTTCATCGGAAGGCTGATGCCGCGATGTTCGATGCGTTCGGCGACGTGCGGACGAATGCCGTAGCACTGGAATCGCCCGGTGGCGTTTCCGCCTTCATCGACGCCGTCCTGCTCAAACCCGAACAGGTCGTGAAGCTGCAGGTTGTCGCCTTCCATGCCGACGATCTCGCTGACACGCGTCACCTTCCGCCGCCCGCCGGTCAGCCGGCTGGCCTGCACCACGATGTTGATGGCAGACGCAATCTGCGCACGCATCGCACGCAGCGGGATGTCGTACCCTGCCATGGCCACCATCACCTCCAGCCGCGCCAATGCATCGCGGGTGTTGTTCGCGTGTACGGTCGTCATGCTGCCGTCGTGCCCTGTGTTCATGGCCTGGAGCATGTCCAGCGCCTCGGCACCGCGGCACTCACCGATGATGACCCGGTCAGGCCGCATACGCAGACAGTTCTTCACCAGATCACGCTGCGTGACTTCGCCCCTGCCCTCGATGTTGCTCGGTCGCGTCTCGAGTCGCACGACGTGCGGCTGCTGAAGCTGCAGCTCGGCGGCGTCCTCGATGGTGATGACGCGCTCGTCCGACGGCACATAACGCGACAAGCAGTTCAGCAGCGTGGTTTTACCGCTGCCCGTGCCGCCGGAGATGAGAATGTTGCATCGGCTTTGCACGGCGGCGGCAAGGAAGTCCATCACCACGGCGGGCAGGGCACCCAGCCTAATGAGGTCCTCGATCTGCAACGCCTTGGCGCCGAACCGGCGGATGCTCATCGCCGAGCCGTCCAAAGCCAGCGGCGGGATGATCGCGTTCACGCGGCTGCCGTCGGCAAGTCGCGCGTCGACCATCGGGCTCGTCTCGTCGATGCGCCGGCCGACGATACCGACAATGCGATCAATGATCTGGCGGAGGTGGTCGTTGTCGCGGAAGCGCACCTCGGACATCTCGAGCCGGCCACGGCGCTCTACGTAAATGCGATCGTAGCGGTTAACGAGAATGTCACTTATCGACGGGTCTTTCAGCAGGGTCTCCAGCGGGCCCAGGCCGAAGGTCTCGTCCATGACCTCGTCTATGAGGCGTTCCTGCTCGGCGGCGTTAAGCAGCCCCTTCTCGGTGGCACACAGTTCCTTGATGAGGCTGCGTACCTCCATGCGAACGGTCTCCGGCGGCACGGTGCGGAGGTTCTGCACGTTCAGGCGGTCCACCACCTGCTGGTGCGTTTTGACCTTGAGCTGCTGGAGGTAGCGGTGCCGTTCAGTCTCCTGTGGCGGTGACACGATGAGCGTGCTGTCCTCCCGAAGCTTGACCCGCGTACCGGCGGCCCCGGCAGTCCCGGCATCTCCAGGCGGGGTTGCCTTTGAAGCGACACCCGTCGTCGCAGCCATGGTGCCCTCGGCCGGTGCCGTCAGCGGTGCCGGGGCAGGGTGCGTCAGGCCCGGCTCTGCGGGACTAGTTCCCGCGGCCGAAGGACCGGCTGTCGAACCTTGTGCAGGTTGCATCGCGGCACGGGCGGCCTCCAAGGCGGCGGCGTCCGGGAGCGGCTTGGGGGTGGTTTTTGTGAAAAGTCCCATGTCTGCTTGCTCTTTGGGTTCGGGTTTGGTGGTTTTGCTTCAGCTCAGGCGGCAACCGACTGCTCGCCGTGCGGCTGGTCGAGCATTCGGGCCAACTGCACCAGGCTCTGGCTCATTTCGCTGCGTGGCGTCCGCAGCACGACCGGCTCGCCGAAGTTGATCGCGTTGATCGCCGTCTTGTAGTCGTTGGGCACCATCCAACTGATGCGCAGGCCAAGGGACCGCTCCACTTCCTCCGGCGCGATGTCCCACCCCTTGCGAACGAAGCGATTCACCACGATGCGGATCTTGCTGGACTCGATCCCCATACGGCGCAGGCAGCCGACGAACCGCTCGGCGTTCTTGGCACTCGGCACGTTCAGCTGCATAACGATGACGTTGATGTCCGCCGCCCGAATGGCCGTGGAGTAGACCGGGTCGATGCTCATCTGGCTGTCGATGACAGTGTGCTCGAACATCCGGCTGAGCATGTTCAGCAGTCTTCCCATGCCCTTTGCGCTGACGCGCTGGCTGTCCTCAGGCAGGTCAGGCCGGGCCAGGATGGCCAGCTTCGATTTGCGGTACTCTGTAAGTGCGTTGTCCAGCAGGTGATGGTCAACGGTCTCGGCGGATTCCATGACGTCGGCGATGGTGTATCGCGACCGCACGTCGAAGTAGCTGCTCACGCCGCCGCGCATCAGGTCCAGGTCCATCAGCACGGTCTTCTGTTCCTGTGCGAGACTGGCCGCCAGGTTGCATGCGACGGTCGTGGTGCCGCAACCGCCGATCGTGGGGATCAGGTGGATGATGCGCCCCCGCTTGCCGATGCCGCTGCTGTTGCTCACGCGTTCGAGTGCGGCGCTGAGGCGTTCCTCCGTGACGGGCAGCGGGACGAACTCCTTCACGCCGTAGTGCATCGCCTCCATGAGCAACTGGGCTTCGACAGTGGTGCTCATCACGAAGAAGCTGACGTCGGGAAACTCGCGCGGCATGGCCTGCAGCCTCCGGAGCGACTCAACCGGGCTTGGGTCCAGGTTGATGATCGCCACCTGCGGCGCGTCGTTCCTCGAAAGGATGCCGGTGAGCTGCGTCTGGTCGGGCAGCTGAGCTACGACGGCCACTCCAAGCCCCGTAAGGAAGTCGGCCAGCTCGCGGCGATTGTCCAAGTCTGATTCGACGATGACGGCACTGAGTTGCATGTACATGGTGTCTTCCGTTTTCTGGTCGTTAGGCTTCAAAATGACTTACTCGACGGCTGCGGTCTGTGCCTCGGGCTCCTGCGGCACGAAGCCGGCGCGCCCGATGAACAGCGGCGCTTCCGGGCTGGCCGGTCCGCGACTCGGCATCGCCGGGCTGCCCTTGGCAGCAGGCAGGGTCGACGCCGGTGCGGCGTGAGGCGTGGCTGGCACCGTCGGCTTTGTCGGCAGCGGCCCGCCCAGCTCACCCTTGAGGTACAACTCCGCCTCATTGGGGTGCTGCCAGAACTCTCCCGGCACCGTCGGCCGTTCGGACGGGTTCATCGCGCTGACGAGCCGTGGCGTCACCAGGACGACAAGCTCCGTCTCCTGCCGCTGGTACCGCACGCTGCGGAACAGCGTGCCCAGCACCGGCAGGTCGCCCAGCAACGGTGTGGCGTCGCGGCTAGCGACCACCCGGTTGTCCAGCAGCCCGGCCACGGCGAAGGTCTGGCCTTCCACCAGCTCGATCGTCGTCGTCAGGCGACGTGTCCGGCGGCCTGGAATCAGGAAGCCGTTGGCCCGCACGGCGTTAGTGAAATCGACGTCGCTCACTTCAGGCGACACCTTCAGGCGAATCTTGCCGTCGCCCAGAACCACCGGCGTGAAGTTGAGCTTCACGCCGAACTCCCGGTACTCCACCGTCACGGCCGCAGACCCGGTCGAGCCCTCCTGCACCACCGGCACCGGGAAGTCGCCGCCGGCCAGGAAGCTGGCCTCCTCGCCGCTCATGGCGATCAGGTTCGGCTCCGCCAGCACACGCAGCAGGTTGTTCTCCCGCAGTGCCGAAAGGAACCCGGCGATCGTGGTGTTACCGACCTGGCCGAGGCCGAAGAGCGTCACCGCCGCCGAGGGGTCGGGAATGCCGAGCCCGGTGATCACGTCGTCGTCGTTCGTGAAGAAGTTCAACGGCGAGACCTGCCCGATGTTGCTCCCGCCGATCGAGTCGCCGTCGGAGTAACCGAAGTTCACGCCCAACTGCTTCGTCGCACTGCGGCTGACTTCGGCAAACGTCACCTGAAGCATCACCTGGTGCCCGCCGGCAACTTCCGTCAGGTTCAGCACCTCGCCGAAGGGCTGGGCGATGGCCACGGCCTGCTCGGCGGCCTGAAGGTTCGGCACGCTGCCCTTCAACGCGATAACGCCATTCAGCGCCGTCACCTGTACGTTGCTGCCGGGCAGCAGCCGGTCAAGCTGCTGCTGCAGCGTCGCCAGGTCGAACTGCACCGCGACTTCGATCATCTGCCGCTCGCCGGCGTCGTCCCAGACGATCAACTGCGTGTTGCCCGGCGCGATCGCCGTCACCAGCAGCGTGTCCTCGCCGATGGCATTCACGTCGGCGATCTCCGGCTGCCCCACGCTGATGCGGCTGTAGGGCCGGTCGGTCGTGAGCACGGCGGCGCGGTTAGCCAGGACCGTCAGCTTCCCGTCCTGGGCCAGGCCGCGGACGAAGTTTGCGCCACTCATCGCCGGCACCGGGACGGACACCTTCTGTGTCGCATCGCTCTCGGTGATGTCGATGGCGTCGACGCCGGTCAGCAGCTCCGGCACGGGTGCCAGCAGTGCGAATGATGCGAGCGTATCGTCGGCACTCGGTGCGGCGGTCGTTGCCGTCGCCCGGGCGTCAGTCGGCTCGGCGTTGCGAATCAGGAGCAGTCCGAGTCCGCAGCCGGCGACGGCGGCGGTGAGGATGGTCCAGCGGCGGATGTTGGTTTTGGTGCTCTGCATGATGGTCTCGGTGTTCTCTTCCAGGGGTGAAAGCTTCAGCCGCCGACGGCGCTAAGCGGGATTTGCGTGATGAGTTCGGCGGGTGTCTTCGGCGTTCGCTTGTCCGCGTCGGCTGCGGGAGCTTCAGGGCTCTCCTGCACTTGGGCCTCGCTCGGTACGCCGGCACGGATGATCTGCACCGTGCGACGTTCGGCCGGCTCCGTGGCGACGAATGTCTCGGGTGCGGTGTAGCGGCCGGTTTGCGGGGTCGGGGCGAACGGGTCGCCGTGCGGCAGTGCATCACCGCGTAGCTGTGCCAGCGAGATCCCGGCCGGGCCGGCGGCCTTGGGCTTGCCGAGGCCGAACAGCGAGAGAATGCCGCCCTCCTTCTCCAGGCTGCTGCGGAGCACCAGCCTCGGCGAAGAGAGCGTCGAAGCCAGTTCGATCATCTCGGCCTCTTCGGGTGTGACTTCAAGCGTTACACTGGTTGCGGGGCCGACGGTGGGGTTGCCGTCCTTGTCCGGCTGGCCCTGAGCACGGTTGACGGCCACCACGCGGAGCGATTCACAGATGGTGCGTGCCACACTCAACTCGTCGCTGTCGCCCTGGAAGGTGCTGACGACGTCCACGCGGCTGTCGGGCTGCAGGAAGCCGCCCACGCCGCTGAACTCGTCGATGCGCACGGTCAGGGCACGCTTGTCTGCCGGGAGGGTCGCCTGCAGCCCGCCGGGCGTTCCCGGGGGAAGCAGGTTGGCCTCGAAGAGCAGCTGGCCACTGACCAGGTCCTGCCTGGCGACACGAGCGACGGCGTCGCTCGAAGCGAGCAGCACGCCTGCGGGCACGGCCTCGGCGGGAATACGTGTCGTGGTCAGCTGCGTCGGCAGGACCTGCTGGCCCTTGGCGATGTCGGCCGACAGGCAGACCACTTCGACGAGTTCGACGGCCTTGGTCGATCCCGGCGTGCGTGCCGTGAAGTCGACCGCCAGCTTCGCCGCGGCAAGGCCCAGTACCAGGGCCACGATAAGGGGTATCCAACTTTTCCAGTTCATTCTGCTTCTCCATAGCCGGCAGGGGGAGTCGTAAGGCCGGCATCACTTTCGTCGTCTGGAACGAATGGGCGGTTTAGTAGCGAGGTGCGGATTTGTGCCGGGGAAAATCGGACGACCCGGTGTGAGGCTCGAACAAAACGCTCGAGCGGGTCGACGATCGGGCCCCAGGAGGCGGCCTGGCCGTGGCTTCCGCCGGCGGATAAGGCTGGCGACAGCAAATCGGGCGGGTGCTGAGGCGACGCGGCATCAACCCTCGCGGCGCATGACCGCCTTGCCCTCGATCTGTTTGCCGGCCGGTACCACGCCCCATAACCGCGTGCCGACGGCATCCCAGCTCACGCTCACGCTCACCTCGATGCTGTCGCCCGCGGCCGCGGCGGAGACCGCCGCCGCACCGCCGTTTACACGCACCACGGTGCTCACCACGCCGTCCGGATAGCCGGCACCTTCAAGGGCGGCGGCCACGGCAGCGTTGACGTCGGCGTTGGTGGCGTCCTCGGCGGCGGCGGCGCGGGCCGCCTCGCGGGCCGCACCCTGTAAGGCGTGCTTCGCCTGAATAAACAGCCCCCACTCCAGCCCGCCCATGATCAGCAGCAGGAGCAGCGGCAGGACGAGCACGGCCTCGAGTACGGCATTGCCGCCGGCATGGCCGCCGGCACGGCCGTGACGGCGAATAACGCGGGCAGGGCAGACATGGCATTGTGGCTTCATGGCTTATCCCTCCCGTCGCATGGCCGCCGAGGCGGTTACCGTCTTGTCGCCGGTGATTGCGCCCCAGAGATCGACACCGACAGCGCTTCCCTCCAGCTCGACCGTCACCTTGACGAAATCGCCGGGGTTGGCCGTCGCCGGCGAGGCCTGCGTTGCGCCGACGTAGGTCCGCAAGGTGTACTGGCCGGTGTCGAAACCGGCGCGGTTCATCGCCGCGGCGACGACGGCGTCGACCTCGGCCTGGCCGTTGCCCGGCAGAATGCCCACGCGGGCGCCCTCCCTGGCCGCCCCGTGCACGGCATGCCCGGCATAGACGTACAGGCACCACTCGATCCCGCCGAAAACCAGCATCAGCAGCACCGGCAGGACGATCGCGGCCTCAAGGACGCTCGCACCCCTCCGCCTGAATGTACTAGCATTACGCTGCATGTCGCCTCACTCAGAGGGAGAGCACGAAACAGAAGGCCACCAGCACCGGGACGGCGTACGGCAGCGGCTTGTCGATGCTGCCAAAGCTCTTGCCGGTTTCGGCGGCGTGGTCGACGCCCAACTGCCGCACGTGCAGCAGGTTCAGAAAAATGACCCCCGTGCTGGCAAACAGCTGGGTGAGCTTGCGACGCGTGGCGCACTGGAACAGCACGACGAACAGCCCGATAACCGCCGCGATGATGAACACGGCCAGCACGCCCGCCGGGCCGAGCCATGCGCCAAGGCCGGTAAGCAGTTTGACGTCGCCGCCGCCCATGGCCCGCAGCGCGAAGAGCGGCACGGTCAGGCCGAAGCCCGCCGCCGCACCGAGCATGGCGGCCTGAGGCGAAAGCTGCGACCAGGGCCCGACGGAGGAGACGATTCCCCCCAGCAGAAGGGCGAAGGTCAGCCAATTGGGTATACGGCGGTGCTTGAGGTCGATGGCGGCTGCCACGGCCAGGAGCACGAGCACGGGGATGAGATGAATTGCAGATTGCATTGGACTACATGCCGTCGTTGACGACGCCCCACCGTGCCAGGACCTTCTGCCCGAAGGCCCCGATGAGTGCGATGCAAACGACGATGATCATGCCGAGGATGAGCGCGTATTCGATGACTTCGCCGCCGGTGTCGTCGGTGAAGAGGTTTCGGTGTGAGCGCATGGCGTAGTCTCCGCGGCTTGGGAATCGACTTGTGTCGGATGCGAAAAACCCGCGGGCCGGCATGTCGGGGCATTTCCCGGCATGATGCCGACCCGCGGGCTGCTGAGGACCGGCTTACATGCCTTCGTTCAGGCTGGTCCAGCGGGCAAGAACCTTGCCGCCGACTGCACTGATGATGGCGATGGCCGCAACCACGATGAGGCCGGCGATGAGCGCATATTCGAGCACCTCGCCGCCCTGTTCGTCGCGCAGGAGCTTGCCTGCGAACTTCTTTACCTGAGTCATGACGCCTCTCCTGTAGAGGATTGGGACGCACACTTTCTCGCGGGCTGATTCGATGACCGAACTTCTTCCACGGCCCTTGCCGGCGCGAGTGCAAACGAAAGGTTTCGTCAGCTGCAGGCACTCGCCTGCAGGAGCCGGCACGATGTGTACCGGTTGCACTTTTGGAATCGACCTGAATGGGGGGTCGCTTAACCTTGTGACGGAAAACCGGCATTTTCTGCGCGGCCGCCCCAGGCGTTGCAAAGGCCGGCGAAAGGTGCCGGGCCATGGCTTGAAATCTGAGTCGTCCTGCGACAGTCCGATTGAAGCCCTAGCCACCGCCCCCCGCGGCGCGTAGGTTTTGCACTCAAGGACGAATTCATGACCCAATCCGCACCCCGCCGTACAGATACCGCCCACGACGTCTTCCGCCAGGAGCGTCAGCCGCTTGATGTCATCTTCAAGCCCCGGAGCATCGCCGTCGTCGGTGCCACCGAGACCGCCGGCAGCGTCGGCAGAACGCTGATGACCAATCTGCTCAGCAGCCCGTTCGGCGGCACGGTCTACCCCGTGAACCCGAAACGCCCCGCCGTGCTGGGCGTGCGGGCTTACAAAAACATCGCCGACTTGCCCGAGGTGCCCGACCTGGTCGTGGTCGTCACGCCGAGCAAGTTCGTGCCGGGCATCATCGGCGAGGCCGCCGACGTCGGGGTGCGCGGTGCCGTGGTGATCTCCGCGGGCTTCAAAGAGATCGGCCCCGAGGGCATCGAGCTTGAGCGCCAGGTACTGGCCGAGGCTCGCCGCGGCAAGATGCGGCTCATCGGCCCCAACTGCCTTGGCGTGATGAACCCGCTGACCGGGCTGAACGCCACGTTCGCCAAGGGCATCGCCCGGCCCGGCAACGTAGCCTTCATCAGCCAGTCCGGGGCACTCTGCACCGCCATCCTGGACTGGAGCTTCCGCGAGAACGTCGGCTTCTCCGCCTTCGCCAGCACCGGCAGCATGCTGGACGTCTCCTGGGGCGACCTGGTCGACTACCTGGGCAACGACCCTCGCACCAAAAGCATTCTCATCTACATGGAGAGCATCGGCGACGCCCGCCGGTTCCTCTCGGCCGCCCGCGAGGTGGCGCTGAACAAGCCGATCATCGTCATCAAGCCCGGCCGGACCGAGGCCGCCGCCAAGGCCGCCGCCAGCCACACCGGCTCGCTCACCGGATCGGACGAGGTGCTCGAAGCCGCCTTCCGCCGCGTGGGCGTGCTCCGCGTCAGCCAGGTGGCCGAGTTGTTCTACATGGCAGAGGTCCTCGCCAAGCAGCCGCTGCCCAAGGGCAACCGCATGACCGTCATCACCAACGCCGGCGGCCCGGGCGTGCTGGCGACGGACGCGCTGATCAGCACCGGCGGCGCACTGACCGAAGTCTCCGACGAGACGATGGAGAAGCTCAACGCCTTCCTCCCCAGCGCCTGGAGCCACGCCAACCCGATCGACGTGCTGGGCGACGCCGGTGCCGAGCGGTACGCCAAGACGCTCGAACTCGCCGCCGAGGACCATAATTCCGACGGCATGCTCGTCATCCTCACCCCGCAGGACATGACCGAGGCGACCCCCACCGCTGATGCCCTCAAGAAGTACGCCAGCATCGAAGGCAAGCCGGTACTCGCCAGCTTCATGGGCGGGCCGGAGGTCGAGGCGGGCAACGACATCCTCTCCAAGGCCGGCATCCCCACCTTCCCCTACCCGGACACCGCGGCACGCATGTTCACCTACATGTACCGCTACAGCTACAACCTCAAGGGCCTCTACCAGACCCCCGCCTTCACCGACGAGCCGGGCCTGAAGATGAAGGAGAGCCGCGCCGCGGCCGAGAAGATGGTCGAGGACGTCCGCCAGTCCGGCCGAAACCTCATGACCGAGGCCGAGAGCAAAGAACTCATGAAGCTCTACGGCATCCCCGTCGTGGAGACCGTTTACGCCGAGAGCGTCGAGGACGCCGTGAAGGCCGCCGGGGCCATCGGCTACCCCGTCGTCGTCAAGCTCAACAGCGAGACCATCACCCACAAGACCGACGTCGGCGGCGTACGCCTGAACCTGCACACGGCCGACGAGGTGAAAGTCGCCTTCGAGGCGATCCGACAGCGCGTCACGGAACTCCACACCGCCGCCGACTTCCAGGGCGTGACCGTGCAGCCCATGATCAAGCTGTCCGACGGCTATGAGATCATCCTGGGTGCATCCCCCGACCCGCAGTTCGGGCCGGTGTTGCTCTTCGGTACCGGCGGGCAGCTCGTCGAGGTCTTCAAGGACCGCTCGCTGGGTTTACCACCGCTGAACCGCACGCTGGCCAAGCGGATGATGGAGCAGACGAAGATCTACCACGCCCTGCAAGGCGTCCGCGGCCGACCGCCCGTCGACCAGGAGCTGATGGAGAACACCCTCGTCCGCTTCAGCCGGCTGGTGGCCGAGCAGCGGTTCATCAGCGAGATCGACATCAACCCGCTGTTTGTCAGCCACGAGCGGATCGTCGCCCTCGACGCACGCGTGGTGCTTTACGACAAGTCGGTGACGCGCGACGAGATCCTCCCGCCGGCCATCCGGCCGTACCCGACGAAGTACGTCGAAGACTTCAAGTCCAACGACGAGCCGTTCACCATCCGCCCGATCCGCCCGGAGGACGAGCCGCTGCTGGTCAGGTTCCACGAGACGCTCTCTGAGCGATCCGTTCGGCTTCGCTTCTTCGCACCCATGCAACTGGGCCAGCGTGTGGCGCACGAGCGGCTGATGCGCCGCTGTTTCTGCGATTATGCAAGGGAAATGGCGCTGATCGCCGAGAAGGGGACCGGCACGGAGCGGGAGATGGTCGCCGTCGGCCGGCTCAGCAAGATCCCCGGGCTGCCCGAGGCGGAGTTCAGCATCCTCGTGTCGGACCTGCACCAGAACCGTGGCCTGGGCACCAAACTGCTGGACATGCTCGTGCAGGTGGCCCGCGACGAAAAGCTGGAGCGCGTCTCGGCGGACATCCTGCCGGAAAACAAGGAGATGCAGGCCGTGGCCAAGAAGAGCGGCTTCAAACTCCACTGGAACGAGGCCGGCGACGAGGTGAAGGCGGAGATTCTGTTGTAGCCGGATCCCTTCCGAGCCGCAGCCAACGCCGTGATTGGGGCTGCGTTCACACCCTCCCGTACGGTAAGATTCAGCCATGGCCAACGAACACAAAATCCACGAAGGCGACCACCCGCACACCCACGGCCCCGACTGCGGTCACACCGCGATCAAGCACGACGGCCACGTCGACTACCTGCACGACGGGCACCTGCACCACCCGCACGAGGACCACATCGACGAGCACAAGCTGCCCGTCAACGACACCAACCCCGCCGTGTGCAAACCGACCGACCAGGGCCACAGCCAGAAGCACGTGCACGGCCCCGGCTGCGGCCACGAGCCGGTACCGCACGGCGACCACGTCGACTACCTCGTCGACGGCCGCCTGCACCACCCGCACGAAGACCATTGCGACGACCACGGCCCGGTCGAGGTCGTACAGAAAGCCGACGAGCAGAAGTAGCCGACGTGCGGCGTGTACGGCGAAGGTAGCTACGACGCCAACTCCGGCGCGAAGCCGCGGCGCATCGTGTTCTCGCATACGGCACGCGGCTCGACGAACTGCTTCAGGTAGTCCGCCCCGCCGGCCTTGGAGCCGATGCCGCTCATTCCAAAACCGCCGAACGGCTGCCGGCCGACCAGTGCGCCGGTGATCCCACGGTTGATGTACAGGTTGCCGACGCGAAACTCGCGCCGCGCCTGTTCGATGTGCCCGGGCTTGCGCGTAAAAACGCCGCCGGTGAGTTTGTACGCCGTGGCGTTGGCCACCTGAAGGGCCGTCGCGAAGTCCGGCACCTTGATGACCGCCAGCACGGGCCCGAAGACCTCCTCGTTCGCCAGGCGGTGGTGCGGCTCGATGCCGGTGAACACGTGCGGCCCGACGTAAGGCCTGCCCACCCGCCCCGCCAGCCCGGCCGGCACCTCGACCGCAGCCGCGAGCGTACCCTCCTGCTTGCCCACCTCGATGAACGCCCGAATCTTCGCCTCCGCCTCCGCGTCGATCACCGGGCCGACGTCCGTGCCCGGCTCCGTCGGGTCGCCGACCTTCAGAGACATCGTCGCCTCCACCAGCCGACGCACGAACGGCTCGTACGCGCTCTCGAGCACAATCACCCGGCTGCAGGCCGAGCACTTTTGCCCCTGGAAGCCGAACGCCGAGTCGCGGACGGCCACCACGGCCTCATCCAGGTCGGCCGTTGCGTCTACGATGATCGCATTTTTACCGCCCATCTCGCAGACGACCCGCTTCACGTGCTGCTGTGCCTCGGCCGTCACGCCCGCCGCCTGAATGATGTCCAGCCCCACCGCCTTGCTCCCCGTGAAGCAAATGACGGCCACGCGCGGCTCGCGCACCAGGCCCGCCCCGGCCGTTTCTCCCGGGCCGGGCAACAGCTGCAGCACGTTCCCCGGCACGCCGGCTTCGTGCAGCAGGTCCACGAATATCTTGGCGCACCCGGGCGTCTGCTCGGCCGGCTTGAGCACGGCCGTGTTGCCGGTGACGAGCGCCGCCACGGTCATGCCGCAGGCGATGGCCAGCGGGAAGTTCCACGGGCTGATGACGGCCGCCACGCCGCGGGGCTGGTAGATGGTCTGGTCCAGCTCGCCGATAAAGCGGCCGATTCGGCGGCGCTCGAACAGGGCCGGGGCGAAGCGGGCGTAGTACTCGCAGAAGTCG
>JBHJOM010000020.1:0-31083 GCA_050329715.1 Phycisphaerae bacterium | reverse complement strand
GCGGTGGCCGCGGCGGCAGTGGCGGCGGTGGCGGCGGTCGCGGCCGGTACTAAGCCTGCCAAGCCCACGCCCACGTTCCGGCACCCTGCGGGCCGGGGGCGCGGGCTTAGCCTTCAAACCAAAAGCAGCCCCCGCACCGGGTCGACCGGCGCGGGGGTTTTCTCGCGCGCATGGCGGGTGTCCGCGGATGACACGGCGGCTGAAGCCGCCGAGCCGGGGCATCGGCTGTCCCGTCGCGATCGCGCCGTCTCGGGGACATGCACGGTATGCGGACTGACGGTGCGCCGAGTGACGGTGCGCCGAGTGACGGTGCGCCAACTGGCGGTGCGCCAAGGGGTCGCACCGTAGCAGATTCTGTTATCCTCCCGCCAATGGCCGTCTCTCCGCTACTGGACCCCCAGACGATCGCCAAGGGTGAGCAACTCGGGCTGCAGGCCCGGCAGGTGGTCGAGGGGTTCCTCTCCGGCAACCACAAAAGCCCGTACCGGGGCTTTTCCGTCGAGTTCACCCAGCACCGCGAGTACGTCCCCGGCGACGACCTTCGCCACCTCGACTGGAAGGTTCTCGGCAAGAACGACAAGTACGTCATCAAGCAGTACGAGGCCGAGACGAACTTCGTCGCCCACCTCATGCTCGACGGCTCCGAGAGCATGCAGTATGGCAGCGGGGCGGTGAACAAGCTGGCCTACGCCCGCCAGGTGGCCGCCTGCCTGAGCTACCTGATCCTCACCCAGCGGGACGCCGTCACCCTGAGCCTGTTCGACACCGAAACCCGCGTTCACGTCCCCCGGACCGGGGCGCTGATGAGCGTTCACGACATCTGCCGGCAGCTTGCCGCGTGGGAGCCGACGGGCAGCACGGCCATCGGCCCCACCCTGCACAAGCTCGCCGGCCGGGCGGGCAAGCGGGGCATCGTCGTGCTCATTTCCGACCTGTTCGACAACGAAGAGGAGCTTCTCAGCGGCATGCAGCACCTGCGGTTCGCCGGGCACGAGGTCATCGTGCTGCACGTGATGGACCCGTTCGAGCTGGAGTTTCCCTTCAACGGTGCCGTGGAGTTCGACGGCCTGGAGGTGACCGAGCGGATCAAGACGCGCCCCAAGGACGTCCGAAAGACCTACATGGCCGAGCTGCAGGCCTTTCTGGACCGCGTGCGGTACATGTGCGAGCGTAACAACGCCCACTACATGCTCCTGAACACGAGCCACCCGCTTCACGAGGCCGTCAGCAGCTACCTTACGTTCCGGATGCGCGTGAAAAACAAGCGACATTGAACCGAAAAGCCCGCGAAAGACGATGTTTCTCAACCCTCTCATGCTCCTGGGCCTCGCCGGCGTTTCGGTACCGGTGATCATTCACCTGCTGAACCGGCAGAAGGCAAAACGCATCCGCTGGGCGGCCATGCGGTTCCTGCGGGCCAGCGTCGAGAAGCACTCGCGCCGGCTGACGGTCGAGGACCTGCTGCTTCTGCTGCTGAGGTGCCTGATCGTCGCGCTGCTGGCGTTGGCGCTGGCGCGGCCGGTGCTCTCGGCGGCGGGTGGGCTGGCGGGTGGGCTGGCCGGCGGGCTGGCCGGGGCAGGCGGGCAGGCCGAGGCGCTGATTATCGTCGACAACTCGCTTTCCATGGGCCTTTCCGACGGCGTGAAGACCAGCTTCGAGGACGCCCGCGCCGCCGCCGAGGAGGTCATGGCCAGCCTGCCGTCCGGCAGCCGTGTCGCCGTCTGGACGGCCGGGGACACCGTCGACCGCCTCCTGCCCGAGCCGACCCTTGATTTCGGCTCGGCCCGGCTGGCGCTGGAGGACGCGCACGTCGTCGGCCGAGGCAGCGACCTGGCACCCGCCGTCGAGCAGGCCCTGGCCATGCTCCAGCGGCCCGAGGCAGGCCGGCCGGAGCTTTACCTGATCACCGACGGCCAGTCCGCCGCCTTCGACCGCATGTCCGAAATCGCCAGCCGCCTGTCGAACGCCGAGGGCGTCGCGACGGCCGTGGTGCTGGTGAACGCCCCGCCCGCCGGCAGCGGCACCGTCAGCAACCTGGCCGTCACGGATTTGAGGAGCCCGCTCTCACTCCCCGTGGCCGACCAGCCGTACGCGGTGGAGGCGACGGTGACCAACTTCGGCGACGAGGTCGCCGCCGGGGTGCGGGTGTCGCTTCGCGTGAACGCCGAGCGTGCCGCCGTGGAGCCGCCACCGGTCGCCGAGGCGACGCTGGAGGACATCCCGCCGGGCGAAAGCCGCGTGGCGACGCTCACGGCCCGGCTGCCAGAAGCGGGGCAGGTTGCGTTGCAGGTTCGGCTCGCCGGGGACAGGCTCACCGCGGACGACCGGCGCACGCTCGTCGTGACGGCCCGCCCGAAGCTCCGCGTGCTGCTGGTGGACGGCTCGCCGGGGCGGCGTCGGGCCGAGGCCGAGACGTTCTTCCTGGAAAACACGCTCGCGCCGCCGCGTACCGCCGGCAGCCGGTTCCACCCGGTGGAGGTGCAGACGATCAGCACGGCCGGCCTCGACGTCGCCGAGTTCGCCGGGCAGGACCTGATCGTGCTCGCCAACGTGCCGGACCTGGCCCCGGCCGTGGCACAACGGCTCGCCTCCGCCGTTCGCGACGGATCGGGCCTGCTCGTCTTCCTCGGGCCGGACGTCCGGGCGGACTTTTACAACCGCGTGCTGCTCCGGGACCTTGGCCTGCTGCCCGGCGAGCTTACGCAGCTCGACGCCGCACCGGGGGACGAGCCGCTGACCCGCCTCTCCGACCGGCACCTGAACCACCCGCTGGCGACGTTGTGGAAGGACGAATCGACGGGCGGCGTCTCGGGCGTCTCCACCCTCCGCCGATGGGCGCTCCAGCCGGTGACCGAAGCAGATGCAACGAACCAAGCCGGCGAGAACGCCGCACCAGCCTCGGCCGCGACGGTCGTGCTGCGTTGGGAGGACGATGTGCCCGCCATGCTCGCCCGCGACGTGGGCAAGGGCCGCGTCTACCTCGTGGGCACCACCGCCGACGCGAGCTGGACGAACCTGCCGGTTTCGCCCGGCGTCTTCGTGCCGATGGTGTGGCGGGTGCTCGGCGGGGCGGCACAGCGGCAGCTTGAAGAAGCCAATCTCGTCGCGGGGGACACCTACACCCTGCAGCTCCCGGCGGAGCAGGCCCGGCAGTCGGCAACCGTTCTGCCGCCCGACGTCGAGACCGACGAGGCACAGCAGGTGCAGCTGGAACTCCGCGACGGGCGGGCCGTGCTCGCCTTCGAGCAGACCGGCCGCGTGGGCGTCTACCGCGTGCAGCTTTCCGACGGCCCGGAGCTGCTCTTCGCGGTGGGTGCCAAGCCCGCCGAGAGTGACCTGCGACAGGCCTCGCCGGATACGCTCGACCGCCTCGGCGAGGTCGCCACAGTGCTCAACTACCCCGGTGACGAGGCGCTGACCGCCGCCGTGACGCGAGAACGCGTCGGCGTGGAGCTTTGGTCGACGCTGGTGGGGCTGGTCGTGGCCCTGGTCGCGGCCGAGACGTTTTTGTCCTTCTGGTTCAGCAGGAGCAAGTGACTTGGATATCGAACGCATGCTGCTGGACCTGCTGGGCGTGGAAAGCCCGTCGGCGCGCCTGCTCGACTGGGAGCTGATCGTCCGCACCGGGCAGACGGCCGCCTGGCTCCTGCTGCTGGCGGCCGCCCTGGGCACGGGCGGCGTGTGGCTCTACCTGCGGGAGACGTCCATCAACAAGCGCCGCCGGCTGACGCTGGCCGTGCTGCGGTGCACGCTGTTCGTGCTGTTGCTCGGGCTGCTGTTGCAACCGACGTTGCGGTTTACGCTCGAAGGCGAGGTGCGGCGGCTGTTCGTCGTGCTGGCCGACACCTCGGCGAGCATGGGCATCACCGACAAGCGCGTGGACGTGGCCGATAAAGCCCGCCAGGCCATCGCCCTTGGCCAGCTTGCGCCCGACAGCCCGCTGGACGCCGCCGTGGCCGAGCCGTTCACCCCCGCACCCCGCCTCGACCTGCTCCGGGGCGCGCTGGCCAACCCGCAACTGGACCTTCTGGCCCGGCTGCAGGCGCGCTATGACGTCCGCCCGTACCAGTTCGGCCAGGAGGCCGCCTCGCTCGAGACGCAGCCCGACGAAGCCGCCCCCGCCTGGCCGGCCGCACTCACCGCCGACGCGCCGGTCACCGCCATGGGCGAGGGCATCTCCCAGGTGCTGGCCCGCACGCGCGGGCAGCCGCTGGCGGGCATCTTTCTGGCGACAGACGGGCAGAGCAACACCGGCTCGGCCCCTCTGGCCGCGGCCCGCACGGCCAGCCGGCTCGGCGTGCCGTTGTACGTCTGGGGTGTCGGGCTCGAGCGGCAGGTGGACATCGCCATGGAAGGCCTCTTCGGACCCGAGGTCGCTTTCATTGACGAAAACGCGAATTTCACAGCCCGCCTCTTCGCCGAAGGCATGGCAGGGCAGCGTGCCCCGGTGGTGCTCCGGCGCGGCGAGACGGTGGTGGCCGAGGAAACGATCACCTTCGACCGCGACGGGCGCGTGGACGTGCCGCTGAGCTTCAAGCCCGAGGAGGCGGGCGAGTTCAAGCTGACGGCCGAGGTCGCCGCCAGGCCGGCCGAGGCGGTCACGGAGAACAACAGCCGCGTCGTCCCGCTGCGTGTGGTCGACGGGAAGATCAAGGTGCTGTACGTCGAGCGGCAGCCGCGGTGGGAGTTTAAGTACCTGCAGGCGACACTGCTTCGTGACCCGCGGATCGAGCTGACGTGCCTGCTGCTGGAGGCCGACCCGTCGCTGGCGCAGGTCGAGGGCGGGCCGTACATCAGCCGCTTCCCGGCGACGGACGAGGCGCTGTTCGAGTACAACCTGGTGATCCTCGGCGACGTGGACCCGCGTGAGCTCTCGGGCGAGCAGGCGCAGCGGCTGGTCCGCCACGTTGGCGAGTTCGGCGCGGGGCTGATCGTCATCGCAGGCCGGCGGCACGCCCCGGCCGACTACGCCGGCACCGCCCTGGCCGACCTGCTGCCCGTGGAGCTCGAACGCACCGCCCCGGCGGCCGGCAACCGCCCGCGGCAGGTGCGGCTTACCACCGCCGGGCTCGACAACCCGATGCTCCTGCTCGACGAAGACCCCGAAGCCAGCCGCCGCCTCTGGGCGGAACTCCCGCCGATCTTCTGGGCCGCCGCCGGCTTCAAGCCAAAGCCCGGTGCCACCACACTCCTGACGGCCGGCCCGACCACCGGCCAGGCCGCCGCCGACGGCCAGCCGCTCGCCGTGCTCCACGCCTACGGCTTCGGCCAGGTGCTGCTCATCGCCACGGACAACACCTGGCGGTGGCGCCGCAACGTGGGCGACGTCTACTACAGCCAGCTCTGGGGGCAGATCGTGCAGCGCCTGGCTTTGCCCCACCTTCTGGGCGAAACGAGCCGAACCCGCCTCTCCACCGACCGCCGCGAGTACGGCACCGGCGACCGCGTGACCGTCTACGCCCGCCTGTTCGACACAGGCTTTCGACCCATCGACCAGCAGCGCGTCGAGGCGACGTACAGCGTGGCCGGCGCTGACGGCGCGCCGGCCGAGAGCCGCCGCTTCTCCCTCGCGCCGGTGCCCGAGCAGCCGGGGGTCTACCGCGGGGAATTCGTCGCAGCCGTGCCCGGCGAGTACACGCTCGGCGTGGAGACCGACACCGACGCCGCCATGACCTTCGGCGTGGCCGCCAGCCGCCTGGAGTTCAACCGCCTGGCCATGAACGCCGCCGAACTGCAGGAGCTGGCCCGCGCCACCGGCGGCGACTTCTTCCGCGAGGAGGACCTGCTGAACCTGCCAGGCGCCGTGGAGGCCCGGGCCGAACGGGTGCTGAGCAGCCGCGACCTGGACCTCTGGTCGAGCCCGGCGGCGCTGGTGCTCATCCTCATCGTCGCCGGCGCCGAGTGGGCGCTGCGAAAGCGTTGGGAGCTCAAATGAGTGACTTTCTAAACGCCAAGCTCGAAAGCGTGCGGCAGAAGCACTTCACGGTGATCGTGGCGGACGGGGTGTGCCGGTGCCTGGTCATCGCGGCCGCGGCGTTGCTCGTGACGTGCCTGCTGGACTGGTGGCTGGAACTCCCGGCGTGGATGCGCGGGCTGATGCTGGCCGGGTGGCTGGCGGGCGTCGGGTATGTGCTGGTGCGGCACGTGGTGCTGCCGGTAAGGCGAGGTGCCGACGACGAGCAGGTCGCGTTGTGGGTCGAGAAGAAGACGCCGGGCATCGCCAGCCGGCTGATTTCCACCGTTCAGTTCACGGCCCAGTTGACGACGCTGGGGGGCATGCCGGCGGGCATGTCCGGCCCCATGGTCCGTGCGATGATCGAAGAAACAGAGGAAATGAGCCGCCGCATCGACTTCGGCTCCGTCGTCGCGACGGACGGCCTCTTCAAGCACGCCGGGGCGGCCACGCTCGCGGTCGTGCTCTTCGCCGGCTCACTCGCGCTGGCCGGGGGCGACGGCCTGCAGCTGTTGCAGCGGGCGTTCCTCGTGCCCGGCGTGGACGTGCCGCGGCAGACTTCCGTCGAGCTGCTCACGCCCGTCGAGATCCTCGTGGCACGCGGCGAGGCCGTGCAGTTGCGGGCCCGTGCCACGGGCGTCGTGCCGACGGTCGGCCGGCTGGAGATGCAGCGCGAGGACGGCACCACCCGCAGCTTCATCATGCCGGCCGAGACGGAAGCGCCCGACACCTTCGCCCTGACCGTCGACAACGTGCAGGAAGGCTTCAGCTACCGCGTCTACCTTCACGACGGCCGGAGCGAGGTGGGGCAGGTGGTCTCGGCGGTTCGGCCCGCGGCCACGGGCGTCGGCGTCACGCAACTGTTGCCGGCCTACACGCAGGAGCCGCCGCGGGCGCGCAGCGTCGGCGACCTGACCCTGCTTGCCGGGAGCCGCATCCAACTGGAGGTCCGCACGAACAAGCCCGTCGCGGTGTCGGGCAACGAGCTTCGGCTGGCCGGCAGCAACCGGACCTTCCCCCTCGTGCGCGACCCGGCCGACGCGTCGCGGCTCACGCTCGAACAGCACGCCGGCGGCGCGGGCGTGCCCCTCTCGGCGGACGTCACCGGCATGAGCGTGCACCTGATCGACGAGAAGGGCCTGACGAACGTCTCGCCGGCCGTTTACCTGATCCGCCTGGTGCCCGACCGCCCGCCGGCCGTCGAGGTCACCGCGCCCGACCGCCAGGACGTGCTGGTGACCGACCGCGCGACCGTCATCCTCGGCATGACCGCCGCCGACGACTTCGGCCTGGGCGACCTGACGGTGCAGTACCGCATCACCCGCGTCGGGACCACCCTCGACGCCGACAACGCCTCAGAACGCGAGCCGAGCACCATCCGCCTGGCGCTGCAGGGCACCCCGGCCACGTTCCGCGGCTACTACGAGTGGAAACTCAACGAAATCAGCGACCCACCCCGCGTCGGCGACGTGATAGAGTGGTGGGTGCGGGCCCAGGACGCCAACGACGTCACGGGCCCGGGTGTCGGCGAGTCGGGCCGGCGTCTCATCCGAATCGGCACCACCGAGGAAGTCCGACAGGACATCCTCATGCGGCTCGACCAGCAGCTTGACGAGATCGACGACGTACGCGGCCGACAGGAGAACCTCGCCGAACAACTCGGCGACCTCATCCTCGCCCGGCCGGAGGGAGTGGATAATGAGTAATGAGCAATCGCTAATGAGTAAAGGGAACAGCAGCGGGCCGCACGACCGATCCCGAAGCGGGGGCAGTCGCTGCATTTACTTGTTACTTATTACTCATTGCTCATTGCTCTTGCTCCCCGCCGGGGTAGCAGCGCAGACGTCCGACGCCAGCCTCCGCACCGGCGAGGCGCAGCAGCAGCAACTGCTCGAGCGCACGCGGGTCGTGGGGGCACGGCTCGACGCCATCCTGCTCGAGCTGGACCGCAACGGGCTCGGCGACGGCGGCGAGGCGCAGGCCCTCCGCCAGATTCGCGGCATGCTCGAGACGCTCTCCGACGAGCAGATGGCCCAGGTCATCGACCTGCTCCGCCTGGCCCGCACCGAGCAGCAGCGGTCGAGCCTCCGAGACGCCCACCTCCGCCAGCAGGAGATCGTGCTGCGTTTCCGCACGCTCATCGACGCGTACCAGCAGCGGGAGGACATACGCGAGCTTGCCCGCGGGTTCGGGCAACTGGCCGAGCAGCAGGAGCGGGCCTTCGCCATCGCCGCGGACCTGGCACGTAGCGTCGGGGTGGACGCCTCGAAGATGAAAGCCGCCGACCGCTCGTCGCTGGAGGTGCAGGTGTCGCGGCAGGTGCTGATCAACGACGAGGCGACGCGGCTGCTGTCGGCGATGGACCGTCTGGCCGTCTCGGCGACGGGCGAGGTGGCAAACCGACTCGCCTCGGCGAGGCGGCTCGCGGCCGAGGCGCAGCTCGCCGGCGTGCTGGCCGGTGCTCAGGCGGACTTGAGCAGTGCAAACCTGTTCAGGGCGGCGACGGCCCAGCAGAAGGCGCGCGGCCTCTTTGCCGACCTGGCGGCGGCACTCGATGAACCCAAGGAGCGGCTCGAGCAGCTTCAGCAGGCCCGCGAGGAACTCGACCGCCTCGTGGCGCGGCAGGAGCGTCTCGCCGAGACCAAGGCCGACGCCGACGACATGGCCGAGGAGCAGCAGCAGCTCGTGGACGAGGCGCAGCGTCAGCAGCAGAAGCTGCGTGAGCTCGTGCCGGAGGCCTCCGAGGCCACGGGCGAGGCCAGGAAGAAAATGACCGAGGCGCAGTCGGAGCTTGCCACGCAGAAGGCCGAGCCGGCGACGAAGAAACAGAACGAAGCCGCCGAGAAGTTGAAGGAGGCCCAGGCCGCCGTGCGTGAGGCGATCGCCGAGGAAGTCGCCGCGGCCGAGGAAGCCGCCGCCGAGGCCCAGGCCCGAGCCGAAGCCGCCGCCGAAGCCGCCGCCGAAGCCGCCGCGGCCGCCGCCGACGCACAGGCTGACGCCCAGGACGGTGCCCAGGACGGTGCCCAGGCCGATGCCCAGGCTGCCGGGGAGAACGCCGAGCAGCCGCCGGTGCCGCAGGACAATCTTCAGCAGACGAAGAAGCTGCTGGAGGACGTCAAGGCGATGCAGGAGAAGCAGGAGGCGATGGCGCAAGCCCCCGCGGCCGAGCAGCCGCAGCAGGCCCAGCAGCAGGCGAATGAGCAGAAGGCACTGGCCGAGGAGGCCGAGGCGGCCGCCGCCGCCGCCGAGCAGGCCGCCCCGGCCGCGGCCGAGCGTCTGGCCGAGGCGCAGCGTCGAATGGACGCGGCCGCCGAGGCGATGGACAAGAAGCAGGAGGCCAACGCCCAGGCCCAGCAGGAGGAGGCCGCCGCCGAGCTCGCCGAGGCCGGCAAGGCCCTTCAGGAGCGGGTGGAGCAACTGGAGCAGGCCCAGGCCGAGATGCAGGAACTGGCCGGGCGTCGCGAGCAGGTGCAGGAGCTGATGGAGCAGCAGCAGGCCGTAAGCCAGCAGACGCAGGAGGCCGCGGCGCAACCTGAAGCGCAAGCGGAGCAGACGCAGCAGACGGCGCAGGAGCAGGCCCAGGTCGCCGAGGCGACGGCCCAGGCCGCCGAGGCCGCGGCCCAGCAGACGCCCAGCACCGCCCAGGAGGCCCTGGCCCAGGCGGAACAGAAGATGCAGGCCGCCGCCGAGCAGTTGCAGCAGCCCGAAGCCGGTGCGCAAGCCGCGGCGCAGGCCGCGGCGCAGCCGCAGGCCGAGGCGCAGCAGGCCCTGGCGGATGCCAAGCGTGCGGTGGACGAGCGTATGGCGGAGTTGGCGCAGGAACTCGGGCAGTCGCCGCCGCCGGCGGGCGCGGAAATGGCCGAGGCGATGGCCCAGGCCCAGGCGGCAGCTCAGGAGGCTGCCGGCAAGCTGGACGAAGGCCAGACCCAAGCCGCCGGCGAGCAGGCCGCCGGTGCCGCCATGGAGCTGACCCAGGCGATGGCCCAGGCGAACGCCGCCCAGACGAGCCTGCCGATGGAAGCGGCGTTGCAGCAGGCGCAGGCCTCGATGACGCAGGCCGCCGCCGAGGCCAAGGCCGGTCAGCAGGCTGCGGCACAGGGCTCGCTCCAGCAGGCGATGCAGCAACTGGCCCAGGCACAGGCCGCCCAGGCGATGATGCCCGGACAACCGATGCCCGGCATGCCCGGTACGCCCATGCCCGGTATCCCCATGCCCGGCATGGCCGGCGAGCAGGCCGCCCAGGGCCCGGCAATGCCAGAGGGCACCGGCGACGAGATCGGCGAGCGGGACGGCGGCGACGTCGCGCTCACCGGCGACCTGCCCCAGGGCGACGGCGGCTTCATCGGCCTGCCCGAACGCGACCGCGCCGCGCTGCAGCAGGCTCAGTCCCAGCGGTACCCCCCGGCCTACGCCGAGCAGATTCGCCAGTACCTCAGCAACCTCGCCGACACGTCACAGGAGCAGCGATGACACGACAATCCGTGAAGCTCAAGCGCCCGGCGACTGCGGCTTCGGCGGCGGCGGGGTGGGTTCTGGCCCTGGGGCTCGCCACGTACCTGGGCCTCGGGCAAGGCAGTGCCCCGGCGCATGCCGCGGCACCGGAGCCGGGCGAAACGACGGCCGGCGTGCTCGGGGTCGACGCGCGGACGCAGCGCGTCATCGACGGCGCACTCCGCTTCCTGGCCGACCGCCAGACGGAGTCCGGCGCGTGGAACGGCCAGGGCGACAAGCACCGCGCCGCCATCACCGCCTATGTGCTCAACACGTTCCTGGCCACGGGCAACCTGCCCAACGAAGGGGAGTACGGCGAGGTCGTCGCCCGCGGGCTGGACTACCTGCTGAACGAGTGCGTCCGCCCGGACGGCTACATCGCCAACCCCACCGGTGAGTCGAACATGTACGGGCACGGCATCGCCACCATCGTGCTCGGCGAGGTGTACGGCCAGACTGCCGACGAACGAATCCGGCCCAAGCTCGAATCGGCGATACGCCTGATCATCGAAACTCAGAACGGCGAAGGCGGCTGGCGCTACCAGCCACGCAGGGCCGACGCGGACGTCAGCGTGACGGTGCTGCAGGTGGTGGCGTTGCGCGTCGCCAAGAACAGCGGCATCGACGTGCCGCAGGAGACGATCGACCGCGCCGTCGCCTACGTGAAGAGCTGCCAGGACGAGAACAGCGGCGGCTTCAACTACCAGCCGAGGCGCAAGGACCCGGGCTTTGCCCGCACGGCCGCGGCGATCTACTCGTTGCAGGTCTGCGGGCTTTACGACGACCCGATGATCGCCGCCGGCAGCGAGTACCTCGTCAAGAACTACAAGAACGACCGCAAGTGGTTCACCTACGGCAGCTTCTACGCCGCCCCGGCCAAGTACATGATCGGCGGCGACACCTGGCGGGACTGGTACGCCATGGCCGCGGGCGAACTGCTCGAAAAGGTTGAGGAGCGTGACGGCGGGCAGTTCTTCTGGAAGCCGATCGACGGCGGCCGCGGGGTCAACGACATCTACGCCACCGCCGTCTACACCACCGTGCTGGCGCTGCCGCTGCAGTACCTGCCGATCTACCAGCGTTAAGGAACCTGCCGCATGCGGCGTTGTTGGGTGTTTTTACTCGCATGGCTTGTCTGGCAGCCTGTCGCCTGGTCGGCCGACGTGCTGCTGATGCAGGACGGGCGTCGGATGGTCGGCACGGTGGCGTCGGACACGCGTGACCGGCTGATGTTCGTCTCGCCGGAAGGCGGGCAGCGGCTCTTCCTCGTGCCGGAGGTCGCGCGGCTGGCGCGCGGCCACCAGCCTGCAAGGCCGCCGGCGTTCATGGTGCAGTTCACCGACGGCACGCGTCTGGCCGCGGCGGGGGTCGCGGGGCAGGACGGGGGCATGCTGAGTATCACGCCCGTGCCGGGCATCGCCGCCCCGCAGGGCGCACTGGCCGTGCCGACGGCGGTGGTCGCGGCGATCACATTGCCGCCCGGCGTGCCGGCGGGCCTGCCGGCCGCCACCGAGCGGGGCGTACTGCTGGCCGGGGGGGATTTTCTTCCCGGCGACGTCCGGCTCACCGGCGATACCGTCGAGGTGCAAAACGCGATCTTCGGAAAGCAGACCCTCAAACTCGAACCCGGCACCGTGCGGGGCGTGGTGCTCGGCCGACAACGCGACGCGGCAGGACCCTGGCTCGTGACACTCGCCGACGGCTCACGGCTGACGGCGACGAAGGTGGGAACCGACGGCGGGGGCCTCGTGCTGAGCACGCCGCGGCTAGGCCAACTGAACGTGCCGATGGCGCGCCTGGCGACGCTGACGTACCGCCCGGCCGAAGCCCTCTGGCTGACCGAGGCGCAGCTTGAAGCAGCCGAAGGCGGGCCGGAACCGGCTGCGGCACGCGTGCTCTTCGCCGGGACGCACGCGCGCGTGCCTGCGGTGCTTCGCGGGGTGCCGGCGGTGCGGAGCGTGGCGCTGGCCGGCGGCACGACGTCGGTGTGGCGCGTCCCCGAGGGCGTACGCAGCTTCGCGGTTACGGCGGGCGTTCCGGCCGGGCTGATGCCCACCGGCGGGGCGGTGGTGGTGCTTCTGGCCGACGGCAAGGAGGTGGCGCGGACGGGGGTTCTGCGAAGCACAAGTCAGGCCGAGCCGCTGGGCTGCGACGTGACGGGCGTGAAGCAGTTGTCGGTGCGCGTCGAGGCGGTAGAGGGGCTGGCGACGCCCGAGGTGTTGCTGACGGACGCGCTGTTTCTCCCGCCCGGCTGAGGCGTGCCGCTCGAGCGGCCCGGGCAGGCATCCGCCCGTGCCGGGCACGGGCGGGCAGAGGTGGGCGAAGGTGGGCGGGGTCGTCCTGGGGGCGTGCTGGGGGCGTCCTGGAGGTTGTCTGGCCCTTGGCCGGCCTGACTGACGCATTGTGTCAGTGGCATTTTGGCAAAGTTATCGCCCATAGCGCCGATCGAATTGATTGGTCGCACTTTTTTGTTACTTTTATCTGTTCGCCTTCCGCATGATGTCGTGACGCATGTCGGCAGGGTGGTTTTGGGAGCATTGCGGGCACGTCCGTCCCGCAGAGAAGAACAGGTGTGGGCAGGGGTTCGAAGAGCGATCAGCGGAGGTAATGCATCGATGCCGCGGGGAAACGTAAAATGGTTCGACCCGAAAAAGGGGTTCGGCTTCATCATCGGGCCGGAGGGGCAGGACGTGTTCGTTCACTTCTCGGCCATTCTCAGCGAAGGCTTCCGCTCGCTTCGAGACGGGCAGCTTGTGGACTATGAACTCCGCGACGGCACCAAAGGCCAGCACGCCCGGGAGGTCCGCGCCGTGGCGGTCCCTGCCGTTTCCGACCAGCCGGGCGTCCTGAAGCCGCCGGCCGCCGGCGAGGTCGATGCCTCAGCGCACGCGCTCGATCCTGCCTCCGGCGGCGTAGCGGTCCGGCAGGTGGGGCTCTCGGGCGGCGGCCAGGTGAATGACGAGGGTGCCCCGGGTGAGTTGTAGCCGCGTGGCCGTGCCGTGATGCCAGTCGTTTTGCGGTCGGGCGTGCGGTCTTTAACCTGCATGGCTTGTCAGACGGGCTCTGTTTCTTTCTCGGGCTGCTCGCCGGTACGGCCGCCTCGGCTGCCGTGGCCGTGTGGCTGCTGGTCCTCTACCGCCGCCGCCTGCTGGCCATGGCCCGCCAGGCCCGTGAGGCCGAACGCCTCGCCGAACTCGGCACACTCACCGGCGGGCTCGCCCACGAGATCAAAAACCCGCTCTCCACGGTGCAGTTGAACCTGGCATTGCTGCGAGAGGACATCACCGCCCGGCCGGACGCCGAGCAGCGCGTCGTCAGCCGGCTGAAGACCGTCGAGTCCGAGGCGGCCCGCCTGCGGGACATCCTGGACGACTTCCTCCGCTACGCCGGCCGCATGACCGTCGAACCGCAGCCGCTGGAACTCAACGAAACCGTAGAGGAACTCGTCGATTTCTTCGCCCCGCAGGCCCAGCAGCAGAAGGTGCGTCTGCGGTTCCAGCCTTCGCCGCAACCGCTTGCCGGGCGGTTCGACCCGACACTCATCAAGCAGGCGCTGTTGAACCTGATGCTCAACGCCACGCAGGCGATGCCCCAGGGCGGTGAACTGATGCTCCGGGTGACGCAGGCGAGACTCGAAGGCAGGCCGGCGGGTTGTATCGAGGTGATCGACACCGGGGCGGGCATCAAACCCGAGGACCGCCAGCGCATCTTCGACGCCTACTACAGCCGCCGTCGCGGCGGCACGGGCCTGGGGCTTGCCATGACCCGCCGCATCGCCCAGGAGCACGGCGGCACGCTGACCGTCGACAGCCAGCCGGGCCAGGGCTCCTGCTTCAGCATGACGCTGCCGCTGGGCGACGAAGGCAAAGCCTGACCACGTCACACGGCGGTGGTGGTTGCTGTGGTTGCGGCGGCGGTTGCGGCGGTGGTGGTTGCCGGTGGGCCGGTGCGGGCGTTGACGGCGTGTTCTGCCAGCTTGCGTGCCGCGGCGGCCGCGGCGTTGTCCCCGCAGATCAGCCGGTAGATCATCGCCCCTTCGATCAGCAGGACCAGCTCCTTGGCGAGGGCGGCCGGGTCGTCGGCACCGGCCCGCTCGGCCACGCGGGTGAACAGCGTTTCGCACTGGGTGTAGTGGGCCTTGCCCGCCTGGTGCACCGGGTCGTGCTGCTGGGGAAACTCGGCGCAGGCCGTCAGGAAGATGCAGCCCTCGTACTTCGGGTCGTTGAACCAGTCGTTGATGACGTCGAAGGCGGCCAGCAACTGGTCGCGCGGGGCCGGCCCGGCCCGCCCGGCGACTTGCTCGAGGAACGCGTTCAGCTCCCGCGCGTCGCGCATCTTGATCGCCTCGACGGCCAGGTCCTCTTTGCTCGGAAAGTGCTTGTAAAACGCCTGCTTTGAGATGCCCACGGCACGCAGAATCTGGTCCAGCCCGGTGGCGTGGATGCCCTGGGCGTAGAAGAGTTCCGTCGCCTGTTCGATCAGCCGATCACGCGTGTTCTGGGGGTGCGAGCCGTCGACGAACAAGTCGGCGGCGGTGTGAACAGGGCGGCCTCGCCGGCTCGGTTTCGAAGGGTTCATCGCCGGTGCTCCTGGACGAACGTTACGAGACGGGTCGCATTGTCGCAGCACTTGGCAGTTGACTTGAAGTCAACCGATTGGTTGACCCGTCGTCAACTTTACGACAGATGGCCCCGCGTGAATACTCCCGAACCCGCCGCCAATCGAGCGGCATAAACGAAGGTTCAAGTAGGAGACGCCGATGTGTTCAACCTGTGCAATGGTCCAGACCCCGGGACTGAATGAAGCCGCAGCCGGGCGGTTGCCCCCGGCCGACCCCAAGGCCGTCGAAGCGTTCGCCGGCCGCC
Organism: Phycisphaerae bacterium; assembly: GCA_050329715.1. Classification (GTDB taxonomy): domain Bacteria; phylum Planctomycetota; class Phycisphaerae; order Tepidisphaerales; family Tepidisphaeraceae; genus DAIOTR01. Next base: position 15,774 of record JBHJOM010000020.1, on the reverse strand, counting down.
TCGTCGGCATGGTCAACGACGCCGCCGTCTGCTTCATGATCTCCCTCGGGCACCGCACCGGCCTGTTCGACGCCATGTCCGACGGCCGGTGGCACACGAGCAGCACGCTGGCCGAGTCGGCCGGGCTCAGTGAGCGGTACGTCCGAGAGTGGCTCGGCGCGATGACGTGCGGCCGCATCGTGGAGCACGACCGGGACGCCGTAACCTACCGCCTGCCCGCCGAGCACGCCGCGAAGCTCACCCGCGCCGCCACGCCCAGCAACCTCGCGCAGGTCATGCAGTGGCTCAGCGTGATGGGGAGCGTGGAGGACGACGTGCTCGCCGCGTTCGAGCACGGGCGGGGCGTGCCGTACTCCGCTTACCGCCGCTTCAACGACGTGATGGCGGACGAAAGCAGCCAGTCCGTCGTGGCCGCGCTCGACGGGCGTATCCTCCCGCTGGTGCCGGGCATCGAGGGCCGGCTCGAAGCGGGCATCGACGTGCTGGACGTCGGCTGTGGCGAGGGCAAGGCGTTGCTGCACCTGGCGGGGCGCTTCCCGAACAGCCGCTTCGTCGGCCGGGATTTGCTGCCCGAGGCCGTCGCCGTCGCCACGGCCCATGCCCGGCAAAGCGGGCTGAGCAACGTGCGGTTCGAGTGTGCCGACGTCAGCCTGATGACCGACGAGCAGGCGTTCGACCTCGTGACGACGTTCGACGCGATCCACGACCAGGCGAAGCCGGACGTGGTGCTCACGGCGATCCGCCGGGCGCTTCGGGCCGAGGGCGTCTACCTCTGCCAGGAGATCCGTGCCGAGACGGCCCACGCCGACAACCTGGACAACCCGCTGGGGGCGTTCGTTTACGCGATCTCGACGATGCACTGCATGAGCGTCTCGCTGGCACAGGGCGGCCGGGGCCTCGGGGCGGCCTGGGGGCGCACGCTTTGCCACAAGTACCTCACCAAGGCGGGCTTCGACGACGTCGTGCGGCACGACCCGCCCGAAGACCCGATGAACGACTTCTACATCTGCCGGTTGTAGCTCTCAGGCTGCGGCCCTGTTCTGACACCACCCCTGGGCCGCGTCTCGACCTGCAAGGTCGTAGCGTGGCCCTGGGGCGTTGCTGAAACGGCTTTGCCGTGACCGCATGGCGTTCGGCTGCCGCCGGCGGTAGCTTCTCCCGGCTGTCAGGGAGAAGCATGATCGAGTTCGTCCATCGCATCGTCGAGTCGGCCGTCTTTCGCAACACCGTGCTGGTGCTGATCGTCATCGGGGCGGTCATCGTCGGCCTGGAGACGTCGCCGGCGCTGGTCGAGCGGTACGGCACGCTGCTTTACACGCTGGACCGAATGATCGTCACGGCGTTCGCAATCGAAGCGATCCTGAAGATGGCCAAGCACGGCCGGCACTGGTACCGCTACTTCCGGGAGCCGTGGAACGTCTTCGACTTCGTGATCGTTGTCGTCTGCCTGTTGCCCTCGACGGGAACGTTCGCGGCGGTGTTGCGGCTGGCGCGTGTGCTCCGCACGCTGCGGATGGTAACGGCCGTGCCGCGGCTGCAGCTTCTGGTCGGCTCCCTGCTCAAGAGCATCCCCAGCATGGGGTACATCGGGCTGCTGCTGTCGATGTTGTTCTACATCTATGCCGTGCTGGGCGTGTTCCTGTTCCGCGGGAACGACCCGGGCCACTTCGGCGACCTGCCGACGGCGTTCCTGACCCTCTTTCGCGTTGTGACGCTGGAGGACTGGACGGACGTGATGTACGCCCAGATGCTCGGCAGTGACCAGTTCGCGTCTCAGCTCAGCGGTGTCGGGCCGATGCCCCGGGCCATGCCGATCGTCGGGGCGGCCTACTTCGTCAGCTTCGTCCTGCTGGGCACGATGATCATGCTGAACCTGTTCATCGGCGTGATCATCAACAGCATGAACGAGGCCCACGACGAGCAGGAGATGCGCCTTCGACAGAAGCACATCGACAAGCTGGGCTACGCCACGCTCGATGACGACATCGCCGCGATCGAGCGCGACCTGGGCGAGCTGACCAAACGCCTGCACCGTCTGCGGAAACGGCCCGATGCCGCCCGGGGCGTCGCCGCCGAGACAGAGGCATTCGCAGGAGACTCGAAGGACGCAAGACGCCCGAGCGAGGTGACTGCCTGAAGCGCCGCAGCGACGAGCCGCCGCGACGAGCCGCCGCGTGATGTGCGGTCTGTCGGGCCGGGCTACAAGGGGCTACTTCTCCAGCGCACGCAGCAGGTCGCCGACGGTTTTGTGGCTCTCGACCGGGTGGCGCAGGGGCACGTCGCGGTGGACGACGTAGTGGTTCCGTCGGCCGACACGCTCGCGCTCGACGACGCCGCCGGCTTCGAGGTCGGCGACGATGTTCTGCACGGCCCGCTCGGTGATGCCGACGGCCGCGGCGACGTCGCGGAGGCGCAGCTCCGGGTCGCGGGCCAGGCAAATCAGTACGTGGCTGTGGTTGGAGAGGAAGGTCCAGCCGCCGGGAGCGCGGTGCGGCTCGGCCGAGGCGCGTGCGGGGCCGGCTTCGCGTGTTGGGTCGGCTTCGCGTGCGGGGACGCGTTTGGTGCGAACGGGTAAGCGGGCTTTGACCATGACAGACCTCCGACGGCAATTCGGTAATGCGCCCCGTACTGCAAGACTCGTGAGGGCGAGGCTCCAGCCGAGCTGATGGCCGAAGGCCATACCCGGCACACAGGTGGCACGCCGGGTCGACCCGCGGCTATCGCGGACGGCTCGGCTGCGCCGATCGTCTCGGCTGGAGGCTCGCCCTCCCGTGTGGCCGAGGGCCGACGGCAGTACTCTACGCCACGGAATGATTTGTGGCGAATCATGATTGACGAACTTGTTTTCGTGTTTTAGGCTTCTGCACATCAGCCGGTCTGCGGGCCGTCCGCACGCACCGGCTTCAAGCCGGAAACAAACCAGGAAGACCCAAACTCCATGACCCAGACGCACCCCGACACCGTCAACCCGCTCGCCACGACCCCCTTCGCAAGCTCGGCCGTCGACATCGCCGTCGCCCACGGCGACGGCATCGGCCCGGAGATCATGCGGGCCGTGCTCCGCATCCTCAAGGCCGCCGGGGCGAGGCTGAACCAGCACACCATCGAGATCGGTGAGAAAAAGTACCTCTCCGGCGTCACCAGCGGCATCGACGCCGAGTCCTGGGACGTGCTCCGCAAGACCAGGGTCTTCCTCAAGGCCCCGATCACCACGCCCTCGGGCAGCGGCTACAAGAGCCTGAACGTCACAACCCGCAAGACTCTGGGCCTCTTCGCCAACGTGCGGCGGTGCGTCAGCTACCACCCGTTCGTCGAGACGCGCTTCCCGAAGATGGACCTGATCATCGTGCGGGAGAACGAGGAGGACACCTACGCCGGCATCGAGCACCGTCAGACGGCCGAGGTCACGCAGTGCCTCAAGCTCATCAGCCGGCCGGGGTGTGAGCGGGTGATCCGTTACGCCTTCGACTTGGCCGTGCGCGAGGGGCGCAAGAAGGTGACCTGCATGGTGAAGGACAACATCATGAAGATCACCGACGGGCTCTTTTACGAGGTGTTTCAGGAAATCGCCGCCGAGTACCCGCAGATCGGGACGGAGCGGATGATCATCGACATCGGCACGGCCCTGGTGGCCGACCAGCCGGAGCGGTTCGACGTCATCGTCACGCCCAACCTCTACGGCGACATCCTCTCCGACGTCGCGGCACAGGTCTCCGGCAGCGTGGGGCTCGGCGGCAGCGCCAACATCGGCGACGGCTGTGCGATGTTCGAGGCCGTCCACGGCAGCGCGCCGCAGCTGGCCGGGCGCAACTGCGCCAACCCCAGCGGGCTGCTGCTTTCCGCGGTGATGATGCTCAACCACCTGCACCAGCACGAGGCGGCCACTCGGGTGCACAACGCGTGGCTCAAGACCATCGAAGAGGGCGTGCATACCTTCGACATCCATGACGAGAACACCAGCATCGGTGCCCCGGCCGAGACGGACGTCTTCGCCGACGCCGTGATCGCACGGCTCGGGCAGAAGCCGGCGAAGCTCGCCGCCGTCGCCTACGAGGTCGCGCCGGCGGCTTCGGCGACGCAGGCCCCGGGCGTCGTCACCGGCCGGAGCGTCAAGCCGGTGAAGCAGCTCGTCGGCGTCGACCTGTTCCTGGACTGGGACGAGGCTTCCCGCGACGCGACCGTGCTCGGCGCGACGCTAGAAACCCTCGCCGACGGGATGGGCCTGAAGCTGAAGATGATCACCAACCGTGGCGTGAAGGTGTACCCTGGCGGCTTCCCCGAAACCTTCTGCACCGACCACTGGCGCAGCCGCTTCGTGGCCGCCCAGGGCCAGGCCGTCACGCCGCAGGCGGTCATCGGCCTGCTTGCCGCCGCCGCCGCAGCCGGCCTCGACGCTATCAAGACCGAGAACCTCTACACCTTCGACGGCAAGCCCGGCTACTCCCTCGGCCAGGGTGAGTGAGCGGTGAGAGAGCGGCGCGATTCATCCTGCAGCGGCCCGGGAGGGCAGAACGCCGGCAGAGCCAGTGGCCAAAGGCCACGTGCCTGAGGTACATGAACGCGGGATGACATGCTCTTACGGCAGCTATACGTCTGCCGGCACGGCAGGAGGTGCACCCACTGCTCCGCCGGGCGCACCGCGGCCGCGGCGGAACACCCATGTGGCCATGCGTTTGAGGAAATCACTCTGCATGCGGGTCATCATCCACTGCTCGGCGACGCGTTTGTTCAGGAAGCTCATGCTCGGGAACGAGTGCTGCAGGAACATGACGTCGCTCAGCCGCAGCTTCTTCTGGATCGCCAGGCCCCACTCGTTGATCATCTCGCCGCTGCCCTCGCCGATGACGTAAGCGCCATAAATCCGGCCGGCCGGGGAGGCGAAGACTTTGAGAAAGCCGTCGGGGATCCCCTCGGCGATGGCCGCACCGTAGTCACCGTAGTTGATCCTGATGGTTTCGTACTTGATGCCGCGCTCCTTGAGCTGTGTTTCGTTCAGGCCGACGAACGAGTACTGCGGCTCGGTGAAGACGGTCCACGGCACGACGTACTTGCGGAAGTCGCGCCGCATCCGCCACGGGAGCATGGCGTTCATGAGGGCGAGCATGCCCTGGTGCATCGCGGCGTGGGAGAGTTGCGCGTGGCCGTTGACGTCGCCGCAGGCGAAGACGTGCCGGTTGGTGGTGCGCAGGTATTTGTCGACCTTCACGCCTTGGGACGCATCGTGCTCGATTCCGGCGGCGGCGAGGTTCATGTCGGCCAGTGCGTAGCGCCGGCCCGTGGCACTGAGAAGCCGCTCGGCCGTCAGCCAGCCGTCCTGGGCGGTCTGAAGGGCGACGTGGCCGTCGCGCTTCTCGGCGGCTTCCATCGTCCGGCCGGTGAGGATGCGGATGCCGTCGCGCTCGAAGGCTTCGTGCAGCAGGGCGGCGGCGTCGGGGTCTTCGCGGTGCAGCAGGCGGGGGCCGCGCATGACGACGGTCACCTCGCTGCCAAGGCGGGCGAAGGCCTGGGCCATCTCGCTGGCGATTGCGCCCGAGCCGATGACCAGCAGGCTCTTGGGCACCTTCTCGAGGCTGAACATGGTTTCGTTGGTCAGCACGTCGAGGTTGTCGAGCCCGGGTATGGCAGGCAGGGCGGGGCGGGTGCCGGCGCACAGGAAGATCTTGCGGGCGGTGAGCTTCCGCCCGCCGACGTCCAGGGTCCTCGGCCCGGCGAAGGTGGCACGGTGGCCCATGATGAGCTCGACCTTGTCGAACATCCGCTTGGTCTTCTCGTCGTTGATGTACTTGATGTGCCCGCTGATGGTGCCGAAGGGGTCGAGCACCTCCGGCTTGGCGACGGCGGCCATGCCCATGGCCGGGAGCTTGTCGAACGCGGCCCGGTGCTTGGCGATCTGCAGGAGCCCCTTGCTGGGGATGCAGCCGACGTTCATACACTCGCCACCGATCTTGTGCGCCTCGATCGCGCCGACCTTAAGCCCCATGGCCGAGCCCATGATCGAGACGGCCATGCCCGCCGGGCCCAGGCCGATGCAGAGGATGTCAAAATCAAAGCCCATGGTTGATGAGTAGGCGGCCGCGGGGTGTGGGGCAACGGCTTGCGCGTCAGAACGGCTCGCCGTGTGCGACAGTTGTGCGTTCCGGTCTTAACGATTGGCTCGCCTGCGTTGTTGCGACGTTCGGCTGTATTAGCGCAAGCTTCATCAGGTTCGAATGACGTGCGCTGTTCCTCCGGCGATGGTTACACGGTCCGGTTGGGCGGTGCTTCTGTGTGAGCGTCGGGTCTCCGGCGTGTCTGCCTGGTGCAATGATACAACGAGGGTCGGGCGTCCTGGGAGCGCGGGCGCCTGGCCCTTTTTTACGTGTTCAAGGCGGCCAGTAGCTGTGCCACGGTCCGGCCAGTCGTGGGGTGGCGGGCGTCGGGGTCCACCTCCGCCAGCGGCTCCAGCACGAACCGCCGAAGGTGCATGCGCGGGTGCGGCAAGGCCAGTTCCGGCGTGTCGGCCTGCTCGTCGCCGTACAGCAGCAGGTCCAGATCGCAGGTGCGCGGGCCCCAGTGGGCGGTGCGCTCCCGGCCCAGGGCCTGCTCGATCGTCTGCATCGCCGCGAGCAGCGCGTGCGGGCTGAGCGTCGTCTGCAGCACGGCGGCGGCGTTCAGGAACGGCCCCTGCCCCGGCGGCCCGCCGACGGGAGCCGTCTCGTGGTACGAACTCACCGCCACCACCTGCACGCCCGGCGTCCCCTTCAGCCGCTCGACGGCGGCGTCGAGCGTCGCGGCCCGGTCCCCCAGGTTCGAGCCGAGCGCGATACTCGCGATGTGCCCCTCGCCCGACGGCGACGCCGCCGGCCAGGGCACCGCGGCACCCGGCTTCCACACGGCCACGGTGCGGTCGCCGGCGAGGTAGCCGGTTTGCTCTCGGTAGCGGGCTTCAACGGCCGGGTGCGTCACCGCAAGGCCTGTGGCCTGGGCGAGCAGCCCGCGGCACAGGCGGCGGACGTCGGCGGGGCGGTGCCAGTGCAGGTAAGGGTTGCCGGCCCGCGTGCCGGCGTCGAGGTAGTTGAAGACGACGCCCGCCCTCGCCGCGGCGAACGCCGTCCGCAAGGTGGCTTCGAACGCCTGCGGTTCCAGCGTGTTCAGCGAGCCGGAGAGGTAGACCACGTCCGCCTCGGCCTCGGCGAAGACCTCGGGCTTGGTGACGAAGTCGGCGTGGACGATGCGCGTCGGCAGCCGGCCGGCGAAGGCGGCGGCCTTCGCCTCGGCGGCGGCGGCGAGTTGATCGACCGCCTCCATGCCCACGTAGCGGGCCGGCAGGGCGTTGCGGGCGGCGAGGTGGTCCAGCAAATCGGCCAGGCCGCAGCCGACGTCCAGCAGCGAAAGCCCGCCCGGCAGCCCGAGCCGCACCAACTGCTCGAACCGCACGCGCTGCGTCGCCCGGCTGCTCCACAGCAGCGAGCGGAAGTGCGGCCCGTGCACGGCGGCGGCCTTCTCGTACGGCTCCAGCGGGTTGTGCGGGCGCGGGTTGTGCGGGCGCGAGTTGTGCGGGCGCGAGTTGTCAGGGGGCATGGCGATGACGGATGGTAGCCGGGTTGCGACTCACGGCCGCGGCGAGTTGAACGCGTCGATCAGCCGCCGCAGCAGTGCGTGCTTCGCCGGCTCCTGCCCGAAGGCCTCGGCGGCTTCGGCCGCATCGCGAGGCAGCACGGCCCCGCCGGCCTCGGCCGCGGCACGCTTGACCGCCTGGCCGGCCGCGTCCCGCACCACGACGATGCCGAACGCCGGGTCGGCCGACCACCGCGACGTCCCCGCCGCGGACACGAACCGCCCGACGGCCGCCGGCGGCACCGCCACGACCATCCGCCCCGTATCGCCCCCGGCATCGCCGCCGCCCGCCACCCGGCCGAACGCCTCGGCCCGCAACGTGATGTCCTCTTCCACCGTCACCCGGCGCGGGTTCGCCTCGGCAAGCTCGCGCTCGTAGAACGCCAGCGTCGCCTCGTCGCCCAGGTAGCCGAGCGTAAGCGCCTCGGGCGTCAGCAGGGACCACTGCGGGCGGCGGTCGGTCGTCAGCAGCGGTAGCAGGGCGGCCGGGTCCGGCGGCAGGCTTGCGTGTACCGCACCGGCGGGGCGGCGGTAGGTGCGGCTGCTGAGCGTCACCGGCCGGCCGAACAGCCCGTGGCTGCCGACCAGCAGCTTCGTCAGGTCGTACCCGGCCACGTTCTTGACGACCTGCCCGCCGGCGGTGATCAGCTCGCCGCGGCCGTTGTGAAACTGCACGCCCAGCAGCAAATCCCGCCAGCCGCCGAAGCCCAGCCGCAGCGGGCCGGTGCTGTTGGCCAGCACAAGCTCGCCGAGGGTGAGCGACGGGTCCCCGTCCACGGGCAGCCACTGCCGGTGCGCGGTAAGCTCGGCCTGCAGGTCGGCGAGGGTCACGTCGGCCGAGGCGACGACGGTCATGTCCGTCACGCGGCAGTCGGTCGTGCCTAGGGCGACGAGCGGCTCGTGCGGCGGGCGTTGGGCGGCGGTTTCGTGCATCGGGGCTCGGCGGGTTGTTGGCGGGCGGGGTTACACGGCCGGGTGGGTCGGCTCGCGGCCGTCCAGCACCGCCCACACGTCGCGCACCACCCAGGCCATGTTCGCCATCGCGGTGTGCGTCCGGGCGGCCATGTGCGGCGTGAGGATCACATTCCCCTTGCCCAGCAAGGGGAAATCGTCGCCGGGCGGTTCGGGGTCGTACACGTCGACGGCCACGCCGGCCAGGCGGTTTTCCCTCAGGGCCGAGGCCACGGCGTGGGCGTCCAGCACCTCCCCGCGGCAGGTGTTGATGATCACGGCGTGTCTGCGCATTGTCGAAAGCGTCCGGGCGTTCACCAGGTGCTCGTTGCCGGGCCGCATGTCCACATGGAGCGTCAGCACGTCGGCCTCGGCGAAGAGCGTGGGCTTGTCCACGGCCGTCGCGGGGAAATCGACGAACCGCGAGACGTCCTGCAGGTCGTTGTAAATCACGCGGCAGCCCAGCCCGTGCGCCAGCGTCCGGCCGAGCCGCCGGCCGATGCGGCCCATCCCCAGTATGCCCACCGTCAACTCGTTGAGCTGCCGGCCGACCTGCGTCGCACGGCGCTGCTTGAAGTCGTCGGGCGAGATGGCCGTCTCGAACTGCGCCCACGGCCTGACGAGCCGAAGCATCATGCCCAACGCCAGCTCAACGACCGCCTGCGTGTTCGCCTCGGGCGTGTAGACGACCCGCACGCCGGCGGCGCGGCAGGCGGGCAGGTCGACGCTCTCCAGCCCCACGCCGGCTCGGCCGACGACCTTCAGCGCCGGGGCCGACGCCAGCACCGCCGGCGTGACCTTCGTGTACGTGCGGACGACCATCCCCTGCACGCCGGCGAGTGCCTCGGCGGTGGGCTCGCCCTCGGACACGTCGCACCGCTCGGCGAGCCAGCGGGTCTGCATCTCGGGGAGTTTCTCGGCGATCAGCACCTTCGGCCTGGGCATGCCGCCAAGCATACGGTTCGCGCGGGCAAACTCACGCCCGCCTACACTCCGGCATGTGCGGCCGATTCACGCTGGCAAGCCTTCGCGAGTTCGTTAAGGGCCTGGAGTGGGTAGCCCACCCGGAGGAGGACCTGTTCTCGCCGCGATACAACGTCGCGCCGGGGCAGAACGTGGCCGCGGTGACGAACCAGGCGGGCAGTGACGACGCGGCCGGGCCGGCAACGGTGCAGTCGCTGCACTGGGGGCTGGTGCCGTCGTGGGCGAAGGACGTGAAAATCGGCTACCGGATGATCAACGCGCGGGCCGAGACGCTGCGGACGAGCAACGCGTTCGCCAGGGCGTTGCAGCGGCGGCGATGCCTGATACCCGCCGACGGGTTTTATGAGTGGAAGGCGGTTGAAAGGGGGCTGAAGCAGCCGCACCTGTTCCGCCGGCAGGACGGCCGGCCGTTCGCGCTCGCCGGGCTGTGGGAGTCGTGGCGCGACGACGACGGCCATACGCTGCGAAGCTGCACGGTTATCACCACGCGGCCGAACGAACTCGTCAAGCAGGTACACGACCGCATGCCGGTGATACTGGGCGAGGCGGACTACAAACACTGGCTCGAATGGGAGGACGCGGAGAAGCTGCAGTCGCTGCTGGTGCCGTTTCCTGCCGACCGGATGGACGTCCGCCGGGTGGGCACGGCGGTGAACAAGCCCGCGAACGACGATGCGTCGCTGGTGGAGCCGGTGGAGGACGACCCGCCGCCGACGCAACCCTCACTGTTCGGCTGAAACGGCTTCGCGGTAGGTGGCACTGTGCTTGCTACGAAACAGGCATGGCACGTAACGACCCCCACACCGTCGAAAGCATGAAAGCCAAGCGCCAGGAAGAGCGAAAGGACGCACCCGGCAAGGTCGGCAGCGACCCGGACGCCGCGGAACACTTCGCCGGCAAGCAGGACTTTGGCGCGAGCAACGCCGGCCCGAATGTCGAGCGTGACCGAAGCTCCGACCGAATCAAGAACCGCGAAACGCAAGCCAGAGACCGCCACCCCGGCGACGGCCCGAGCCTCCGGGCCGAGGACCTGAACTTCGTCGTCCCCAAGGCCCGCCCGACCGAAAACGAAGGCACCGCCAGCACCGCCGCCGGGAACGAGATCGAAGGCACCACGATCGGCCACGACCGCAACGAAGAGATCGGCGACAACCGCGCCAACCAGGGCACCGGCAGCACGACGAACGTGAACAACCCCGCCCGCGACGACGACGCGTTCGCCGGCGACGTCAGCATGGACGAGGCGGCGGGAGAAAAGTAACGCGGAAGCGATTAGGCATTAGTGGGGATACGTCTTCGACTAATGCCAAATCGCTAATGCCTAATGCCTACTCGCTAATCGCTAATCGCTCATCGCCAATTCCCCCAGCATTTCACGATTTCCGCGGTTGCCGAGGATCGGGCTGTCGGTCCAGTTGCGGATCGTGAAGCCGGCGGCCGAGATGTCGCTTCTCACTCGCTCGAGCACCGGCTCCAACTGCGCTTCGGGCAGCAGTTTGTTCACCAGCATGTCGGGCGTGGCTTCGTAGTGCGGCTTGATGAGCGACACCACGCGGCCGCCGGGCTTCAGCAGGCGCTTCGCGGCCGGGAGGATGTGCTTCTGCCGCGTCCACCCGACGTCGATGACGACCAGGTCCACCGCCTCCGGCAGCGACACGTGCATGGCGTTGGCCCGCTCCATGACGACGACCCGCGCGTCCTTGCGGAGCTTGTAATCGAGCACGCCGTAGCCGGTGTCCACGGCATACACCTTGGCGGCCCCGCGCTGCAGCAGGCAGTCGGTGAAGCCGCCGGCGTGGCAGCCCAGGTCGGCGCAGACGAGGCCGGTCACGTCGAGGTTGAAGACGGCCAGCGCGTGGTCGAGCTTCATGCCGCCTCGGCCGACGAAGTTGTGGGGCTTATCCGCCATGGCGTTGCGTCCGCGCGAACAGCAGCAGGAAGAACGGCCCGCCCAGCAGGGCCGTGACCACGCCGATCGGGACGACCGTACCCAGCAGCCCTGGTGCCGCGGCGAAGGTGCGGGCGGCGTCGGCCAGGCAGAGCAGGACGGCCCCGGCGGCCGTCGCGGCCGGCAGCAGCAGCCGGTTGTCCTGCCCGACCACCAGCCGCACCAGGTGCGGGCAGATGAGCCCGACGAACCCGATCGGCCCGGAGACCGCCACGGCCGCGGCCGTGACGAGGCTGGCCGCCAGCATCACGCCCCACCGCAGCCGCACGATCCGCAGGCCCAGCGACTGCGCCTCGGCTTCTGATAGACGTGCGATGTTCATGGCGCCCGAGAGCCACAGCAGCACGCCCCAGCCGGCGGCGACGACGGCCGCGGCCGTGTAGGCCTGGCTCGGCAGGAGGTTGGTCTGCAGGTCGCCGATGAGAATCGCCTCGATGCCGCCGGTGCCGGGCAGGTCGCGGACGAGGGCGTTGACGAGCAGAAACCCCGCGGCCAGCGTGGCGTTGACGATCACGCCGATGAGGATCATCGCCACCGGCTCCAGCCGCCGTGCCCCGGCCAGCCCCAGCACCACGCCGATGGCCAGCACCGCACCGAGGAACGCGAACGCCTGCTGGCTGAGGCTCGCCGCGACGCCGCCGAGGCCCACGAGCCAGACGCCCACGGCCGGCAGCCGCCACAGGTACGCCGCGAACGCCGCCCCCGTGGCCGCCCCGAGCAGGTACGGTTCCGCCAGCGGGTTTCGCAGCACGGCCTGGTACGCCACGCCGGCCGAGGCCAGCGCCCCGCCGACCAGCGAGGCCAGCAGCACGCGCTCCGCCTGGAACTGCAGCGCCAGCCCGGCTGGCCAGGCGAGGTTGCCGGTGCTGTCCACGGCCAAACACGCGACGGCGACGATTGCCCAGGCCAGCGTGCTGAGTAAAAGCACAAGAACCAGCCGGCCGGCGGAGACGTGACGGCTCACTTCAGGGCCCCGGCGAACTGCCGTGCCAGCGGGCCGACGTGGCTGCCCACGGTCAGCGCCTTTTCGTCGGTGATGATCGTCACCCGCCCGCCGAAGCCGGGCAGGCGGTCGTTCCAGAAGCGGCGGGCGTCGGCCAGGGTCTGTTCGCCCGCGCCCGGCAACAGCACGATGACCCGCACCGGGTCGAGCGCGAGGATGCGCTCCGGGCGGATCGTCAGGTAGCCGGTTTCGGACTCGCCCAGCACGTTGGTGCCGCCGGCGGCCTGCAGCAGATCGTCGAAGGCGGTCTCCCGGCCGATGACGTGCGTGCCGTCGGGGCTGGTCACCAGCAGCGTCGGCACGGGTTCCAGCGGTGCATCGGCTTCGACGGCCTGAATCTCTGCCTGCAACCGGCGGGCGAGGTCGCGGCCGGCTTCGGGCACGCCCGCGGCCCGGCCAACGGCCTCGGCGGCGGCGTAGACGTCCGCCAGGCGGTCCACCTTCAACGCGTGAACCGTCGCGCCGACCTGTTGCGCCTTGGCCGAGAGGCCCGGCGGCAGGCGGTCCGGGGCGGCGTGAACGAAGATGACGGCCGGTGCCAGCCGCAGCACCGCCGACCAGTCGATCGTCTGGTAGTCCCCCACGCGGGGCAGGTCCGCCACGGCGGCGTCGGTGTCGTAGTTGCTCACGCCGACGAGCGAGCCGCCGGCGCCCATCGCCACGAGCAGGTCGGTCGCGGTGGGGGAGAGGGAGACGACGCGGACGCCGGGCGTGTCGGCGTCGGCACCAGCGGGGACGGGTGACGGCGACGCCCGGTCGCAGCCTGCCGTCAGGAGCATCAGCGCCAACGTCAGCACCGCCAGCAGGCACCACGCCGCGGGCCCGACGGCATGCGAATGGAGAAAAAAGGCTCGAAAAGGAGGCCTCCCGACGCATCGGGAGGTTTTGGCGTGCATCATTCGGTTGCGATGGTAGATTCGGACAAAGTTCGCGTCAAAAACCTTGGCCGAGCACTGGATTTTCGTCACCCCTCCGGAAAGGATGCCCACGTCATGAGCGAAAGCACCGGCCTGTTGAATCGAATCGGCAACCTCTTCCGCCGTACCAAGCCGGACGGCGACGACGTCCGCGTCGTCGGGCCCGATCACGATCACGACGGGCACCGCCACGAGGCCAACGGCGAGGGCGGCCCGGACATGGCCGGCACCGACATGTCCGGCACCGATCTGGCCGCCGCCGGCAGCTTCCTGCGCCCCTGGGCCAAGCGGGATGCGGCCATCCAGCAGCTTCAGGCGGGCATCGGCCACCTGAACGACCTGATGACCGGCATCCGCGACAACCTGGAGACGCAGTCCGAACGCCAGACACGCATGCTCGAGGTCCTGAGCCAGTTGCCCGAACTGCTCGAGAAGAACGCCGACGCCGGGCAGGAGCAGCTCGAGGCCATCCGCGAGGAGCTGTCGCGCCACGGCGACACGCAGGCGGGCATCGGCAAGGTGCTCGACAAGCTGGAGCAGGGCGGCACCGCCCAGCGCGAGACGATCCAGGAGCTGCAGGGCCGCTTCGAGGCCATCCGCGAGACGGACGAACGCATGACCCGCAGCCTCGACAACGTCGGCAGCACCCTGCAGAGCTACAGCCGAAGCTCCGCGGCCAGCACCAGCGTGCTGGAGCAGATGCGGGACGCGATGGACGCCCAGAACCGCGAGATGGAACGCACCCTCAAGAAGCAGGGCGGCCGGCAGACGGCGCTGCTGCTCGTGGCCATCATCATGAGCGCGCTGGCCATCGCCGCGGTGGCCGGGCTGGGCTGGATGATCCTCCGGCAGGCCGGCGGCTGAAGCGGTCGCTCCTCTTAAGTACGGCCCCGTCAGTACGGCCAGACCCGCGACAGCGGTTTTTCCACGGCCAGCATGCGTGTCGCCAACTGATGCCGCATGGCCTGCAGCGACTCGGCGTACGCCGGGTCGGCGTGCACGTCGCGGTACTCGCCGAACTCGGCATTCAGGTCGAACAACTGCTCCTCCCCGGCCGCGTCCAGGATGTACCGGTGCGTCGCGGTCCGCAGGCTCTTCCAGCCCGGCAGGCGGTTGTGGTCCTCCACCAGCGCGGCCGGCTTCCCGGCGAAGGCCTCCCCGGCCAGCATGTTGCCCCAACTCTGCCCGTCCACCACGGCCGGCACGGGTACGCCGCAGCGCTCCAGCAGCGTCGGCACCAAGTCGACGGATTCCGTGATCCCTTCGCACACGCCCGGCACGATGCCGGGGCCGCTGACGAGCATCGGCACGCGGCTGACGCAGTCGGGGGCCGGGTGCCACTTGCCCCAGCGGAGGTGTTCGCCGAGGAACTCCCCGTGGTCGGAGGTGAAGACCACCAGCGTGTTGTCCGCCAGCTGTTGCTCCTCGAGCGTCTCCAGGATACTCCCGACCCACGCGTCCACCTCGCTCACCATCGCGTAGTACCCGTGCATCGCCTGACGGCGGTTCGCCTCCGTGAACGCGCCCTCGTCCGCCACCTCCGGCGGCAGCGGGGGCAGCGTGAAGGCCGCCGGGTCGTACAGGTCCAGGTACGTCTGCGGCGCCACCAGCGGCGAGTGCGGGCTGTAGAACCCGGCAATGCAGAAGAAGGGCGGCGAGCCCCGCCCGGCCGAGGCGTGCTGCTGCAGGTAGTCGATCGTTCGCTGCCCCACGAACGCCGTGTGCGTCGCCTCGTCCCGGCCGCAGAAGGGGGTGGTCGTCCACGGACGCCAGTCGGCCGGGTGCTTCACGCCGTCGTCGAACAGCAAAATCTCCCGCCACGCCTTGGCCATCGGCGGGAAGACGTGCGCACTGACCGCATCCAGCTGGTCGGGCATCGTCCGGCGGATGAACGCGCGGTACGCATCGTCGTACGGCCCCGGCTCGTCGGAGACCTCCAGGTGGTCGAACCCGTACGCCGGGTGCGGGTCGCGGTGGTCGCGGTTGCTGTGCGGCAGGAAGTGCAGCTTGCCGATCTGCGCCGTCGTGTACCCCGCCCGACGCAGGTAAACGGGCAACGTGTCCGTCTCCGACGGCACCGGCACGGCCATGTGGCTGATCCCGAGGTTCGAGCAATACCGCCCCGTGAGCATGCTGATCCGCGACGGCATACAAACCGGGTTCTGCACGAAATTCCGCGCGAACCGCACCCCACGCCCGGCCAGCCGGTCCAGGTTCGGCGTGAGAATGTCCGGGTTCCCCGCCGCCCCCAGCGCATCATGCCGCTGCTGGTCGGTGTAAATCAGCAGCACGTTCGGCGGCGGCGAGGATGAACTTTGGGCAGCGCTCACACCCCCGATCATCCCCCGATTACGCAAGCGCGTCCACCCTCCCAC
>JBHJOM010000019.1:0-22876 GCA_050329715.1 Phycisphaerae bacterium | reverse complement strand
GGTGGACGGTGCTCTTGCTGCCGAACTCGGGGGGAAGGTCCTTCCACTTGGCCCCGTTGTCCAGCACCCAGAAGATGCCGCGGATGACCCGCCGCTTGTCCGCCGGCGGCCGACCGCCCTTGGGCGTCCTGAGCGGATCAGGTATCCTCGAGGCGAACCAATCGACCTGCTCGTCCGTGAGCTTCATCATGATGACGGATATCATAACACGGGTTCTTACGTTTTGGGATAGGTTCTAGTGCTTTTGTTAACTGCTCACGAGCTTCATTGATTGAGCGTTCAATGACGCCTGTCACTGCGGCGGCTGTCACCATGCCGGCTCCGAAGCTCGCTGCAATCTTGGCCGCCGACATTCCTTGCGCATGTAGCTTCAGGATCGTATCAGCGATGTGGATTGGTACAGCGGTCCCACCTGGCAACGTTTGCGCTGCAAGGCCCTGAGGGTCCTTTAGAGAAAGTGGGTTGTTGAGAACAGTCACGTACAAGCTCGACCCATCCACATACCCCACCGCGTCCTGTCTCGTCCAGCGCATCAGGTCGGCGTCGTAGTCGCGGTTTCGGAAGTGGTACAGGCCGCTGGTCGGCTCCAGCCGGCCGCCCCGGCTTCGCCCGGTGCGGAGGTGTTGCCACTGCAGGCCGCCGTAGGTCGCTAGCGACCGGTTCGCCGCCGGGACCTCGCCGAGGCTTCGCCTGGCGGCGTGCCGGCCGTACGGGTCGTACGTGAACCGCTTTACGGCGGGGCCGGGGCGGGAATGGCGCGGGGCGACCATGGTGGCATGCTACCTGCCGCTCAGAACGGCCGGAAGGTGATTCCCGGGAGGAGCGGCCTTCCTGGCCTCGCGTTTCGCCTGCCGGCCGCACGCGAGCCTGGCGTAGGTTCCGCCGGGCCGGGTTCGCCGCTGCCGGCCGGGCGTCACGAGACGGGTCTTAGCATGAATGACATCAGGCGTTGGCGAGCTGGTGGGTTGAGGCCATGCCGGGGTGTTCGGCGTGGGCGGGGAGCCACTCGGCCATGCGAATGAAGACGGCGGCGGTCCAGGCGTAGGTCGGGCAGCGCAGGCCGCGGCCGTCGTCGGCGGCGTAGTTCTCGTGCATGCCGGGCTGCCGGGCGACGTTGCGGCAGAAGCGTAGCGCAACCTGGGCGGCGTGATCGTGTCGGCCGGCGTCGACGAGGCCGCGGAAGATCATCCACGTCGGCGGTGCCCAGACCGGCCCCCGCCAGTAGCTGTCGCTGAGAAACTTGTCACTCCGGGGCGATTCGGTCGCGGGGCCGAAGGCCGTTAGCCACTCGCCGTCGGGCTCAAGTGCGGCGATGCAATGCTCCAGCAGTGGTTTTGGCAGCCGCTTGCCGAGCAGAATCGGCAGGTAGGGCATGAGCGACATCGTCGGTTCGTGGTGGTGGTCGCCGCTGCGGACTGAGACGAACTGGCCTTCGTGCACGCCGTGTTCGAGCAGCGTTGCGAGTTGGCGGTCTGCGCGGGCCTGCCAAGCCGCCGCCTGGTCAGGCTTGTTGAGGATCGTGGCCAACCGGCCGAGTTGCTCGCACTGGATGACGAGGTACGCCGCCAGGTCGACGCCCTCGGTGGGCATGCCCTGGTCGAAGAGCGTTGCGTTGTCCCAGCCGGAGTCGTTGCCGTGGTGGTACTGGCACATGCCGTCGGCGTCGTCGTCGCGGAAGCGGTACCACCAGTCGGTCCACCGGCCCATCGGCTCGTAGAGTTCGCCGAGCCGGTGCCGGCAGGCGTCGATGCCGGCGGTGTCGAGGAGGTCCCGGAGGATCAGCCCCTGTACCGGCGGCTTTAGGAAGCCGAAGCTGGCCTCGGCGTCGTGCAGGTGGTCGCAGATTTGCCCGCTGTCGGCCTGGTGGTCGAAGTGCAGCATGAGCTGGTCGAAGGCCAGGTCGATGTCGGCCGACCCCACGCCCAGTGCCGCGAAGGCCGCGTCCCAAGGCCAGGTGATGTTCATCCAGAGCCGCCCCATGATTACCGCCGGCCGCTCGAGCAGGCCGCTGGGCCCCACGCGGTGGTGCCAGAGGGTATGCCAGGCGTACTGGGCGGCCGCCTCGAACGCCGCGGGGACAGGCGGCATCTTCGCCATCCACGCGTCGATCTCGGTGCGCTTGCTCCGCAGCGCTTCGGCGTAGTTCGGCACGCCCGGCGTCTCGGTGCCCGGCTCGATGCTGTGCAATGAGATGACGGCCTCCACCGTGCCCGCGCCCGGCGCGAGTTGGCCCGACGCGAGCTGGACCGACGCGATCGATTTGGCGACGCCGTTGCGTGATTCCGAGCCGCTCGTGTGAACGCGGTGGTCGAGTTGGAGTCGGTCCGCGGTGTTGCAGCTCACGACGGTGGTGCCGCCGGCCATGGCGTCGAAGACCATCACCCGGCCGTCGGCGCGTTGGGCCCACCAGCCCTGCGGCTTGCAGCCCTCGAGGCGGAGGCCCACATTCTCCAGGCGAACGGCGATGGCGTCGGTCCCGCAGAACACCAGCCGCGCCGCGCCCCCCGCCTCGCCCCCCGCCTCGGCTTCCAGTCGCAGCTCGTCGGCCGTCGCGACCGCTCGGTACGGCAGCCGCTCGCCCTGCGCATCGATGAGGTGGAGGTCGAACAGGTCGCTCTTCCCGCAGCCGTAGCCGTTGGCGGTGCCCCAGACGCTGCGGCGGCAGGACTGAAGTCGCACGGGCCAGGCCATCCCTGAGGAGACGGGAAGCGCCAGCGGCGAGCGGACCTGCAGGTACGAGCCGGCCGAGCTCCAGGCGCTGACGGTAAGGTCGATTAGGAGTCGAGAAGTCATGCGTTTGGCCGATCGCTCGGGGCCGGGCCGGTGCTCTCGCGGACCACCAGCCGGGCTTGAATCACCTCGCGGAAGCCGCGGTGGGCCGCGACGGCCTTCTCGCCCCCCTCGGCGAGTTCGACCACCAGCCGGCCGGCACGGATGCCCAGATCGACGAGCCGCGCGTCGATGCTGGTCAGCGAGGTCTGCATGTGGTCGGGCGGGAGGCTGTCGAAGCCGGTGACGGACATGTCCTGCGGCACGCGGATTCCATGCCGGGCCAGAACGCGGCAGACACTGACGGCCGTGACGTCGTTGAAGCAGACGATCCCCGTAACCCCGCGGCCGGTCCCTTCGCTCTCGCGCCGCTTGAGCCAGCGCTGGACCGCCTCTTCGCGGTAGCGCGCCTCGACGAGGGGGTCGGTCGGGTTGTGCGGGTCGCGAGGCGGCCTCTCGTGCAGAAAGGAGTCCCCTTTGATGCCCAGCCGACACGCGGCGGCGAAGAAATACTGCTGCCGTTGCTCGGCGGTTACGTTGCTCTCCCGGCCGACTTCGGGGCCGATGTAAAGCAGTTCGCGGTGCCCCAGCCCGTGAAGGTGGCCGATCAACTGCGTGATGGCGTCCTCCATGTCGTAGAAAAAGCAGGGCAGGCGTGTCTCCACCGGCGGCAGGACGCTGACGATGGGCAGCAGCGGACTCTCGCGGAGCGTCTGGGTGTTTTCGGGCGACCGGTTGCACGGCGGCAACACCAGGCCGTCGATCCGTTTCTCTTCGAGCTGCTTTCGTCCGCGGAGGTTCGCCCGCTCCTGTCGGCTGGGGACGATCAGGGCGAGGTTGTAGCCCGCGGCGTGGGTCGCCTGCTCCACGCCGGCGATGACCTCGCCGTAGAACGGTTGCAGCAGTGCCGAGGGGTGGTTCGGCTCGGGGGCCGGGCCGGTCTGGTCGATCACGACGCCGAGCGTCTCGGTCTTGCCGCTGCGAATGGCCCGGCGGTGGTAGCCGCCGACGTAGCCCAGCCGGCGTGCCGCGGCACGGACGCGTTCGGACACGTCGCCGCTGACCCGGTCGCAAAGGGTTGCGCCGTTGAGCACGCGCGACACGGTGGAGATGCTCACACCGGCTTCCAAGGCGACATCCTGCAGGTTTGGCATGGTAACGAACTCCAGAGGCTGGGAACGACTTGAGACAAGTCTATCTCATCGTGCCCCAAGTGCAACAATGCCAACAAATTCCCTTTTTCGGCCACCAAGACGAAAATTAACGCTTGACCGAAGCGAACCGCATGATAACCTTGTCACAGGTGAGTCGGCGAGCTTCCAGGCACTTTGCCCATTGCTCGTGTTGAACGGTTTCGAGCGGAGGATTCGATTCACGGCTCACGCTTCGTCGAATTCATTTCCCTTTCTCTGGAGGATGCCCCCATGTTCACTCGCACCCACGCATCGTTGATCGGCTCGGCAGCTTTGGCCGCCTTGGCGACTTTGGCCGCACCCGTGCACGCCGCCAGCATTCCATACGGCCCGATCGCATATGATGGCGATCAGGGCACCTACACCGACCTTAACGGAAGTTCGGCGCACAACTTCGCCGGAGAAACGTTGAACCTCGATTACACGAGGGTTACGGTCGGCGCAGCGAACGGCGGCCATGGCGTGACTCTGGTGGACGACTTTTCGACGTCTGAGAGTGCGTTCACGATCTCTGCCGATGTGACTTCAAGAGACAGCCTGAGTCGTTTCGGATTCCTGGCTTACACGGGTTCCACCGGAGCCGCCGATGCAGATGGCGTCTATGGACTCGGCATCTGGGTACTATCCAACACTCAGGTTCGGTTTGGAGCAGTCGGGCTTCGCAACGACAGCACAGGCCTGTTGGACGAGAGGGCCACAAGCTCCGCAGCCCTTCCCACGAGTATCAGTGCCAGCGGGGTCAATATTGATAACCCCTTTAGCATGTCTCTGTCTGTCAATGACACCGGGGACAATGCGACGAGCGTTATGACCTACAGCCTGACGCAAGGGGTCAACACGTTCAGTTTCGACCTGAACTTTGACACGCTCCGCAACGCTGCTGGTACCAGCCGAGCTGATGCCCTGATTGACCTGGCCCGCGATTCGGCGGAGAGCACAGGCATCGCATTTTATGGCTTCCAGACCAGCACCGCCGCCGGCGCGGTACACAGCATCAGCTACGACAACCTCACGGTGGCCGCGATCCCCGAGCCGACCTCGCTCGGGCTGATCGGCTTTGCGGGCCTGACGCTGCTGTCTCGGCGGCGATAGGCACCGGCAGTGCAGCGCGTAACGCGGGCCGGGCTGGCGTGCCAGCCCGGCCCTGAGAGTTCCATCCGCACCTCGTCGCGGCCGCAGATCGGAGTACAAGATGACACGTAAACAAGGTTTTACGCTGGTCGAACTGCTTGTCGTCATAGCAATCATCGCGCTGCTCATCTCGATTCTTCTGCCCTCGCTGAATCGTGCCCGGGAGGCGGCACTGTCGGTGACGTGCCTGTCGAATCTCCGGCAACTCGGGACCGTACAGCAGATGTACCTGGCAGACCATGAGGGCTGGGCGCCGATCGCCGCGCGACAAGGGCAGGCGGGGATGGGGCTCTACGCGACCGCGGGGTACATGGAGCACACGAAGGTCCGTAACAATAACAGTCCCTATGTGTCTAACGATAACATTCCCTATGAAGTGCGCATGAGCTCGGGCGTCTTCCTTTGCCCCTCGGCCCCTCCCGAAGCGCGAAATCATCAGGCCATCCCGCTCTCTCAAGGGTATGGCCAGCCGACGAGTATGTCCGGCGACCGGCTGCGTCGGCCGGGACCCGGCGTCGTGTTTACAGGCAACCAGGGCAATACGTTCCGAAACACCGCCTGGCCCGACCGGGACCGGCCACATACGACGCTTCACGTCGTCTATGACGCCTCGAACAACTCGGTCATTAACTACGACACCGAGGTGTTCATCCGGGTCCACGGGATGAACACGCCGACCCGATTTACTGCCTTCATCGACACCTGGCATCAGATTCAGGGGCGACAGTCTCACCGTCCGGGCGGCAGTCTAACTGCGCCCGTTGCGCCGGTAGGTGGAACCCGAGTCGGCGTTCACATGCGGCACGGCAACGGCGTGGCCAACGCCGTCATGTACGACGGATCTGCCTCCGGCCTGGACGAGGGCGGGCTTTACCGCGCGAACTGGCGGAGCGTCTTCCAGCAGGACGGGACGTCCATCCTCCTGCAAGAACCATAGTCCGGATAACACGGTGAAGCCCGGACGGACGCACCCTGCCGCCCTGCCGCCCTCCCGGCCTTGTCGCCTACCCGACCAGGGAAGCAGTGCGATCGCCCAGCGCGACTGCCGTCGATCTTGCTCAACCGAAAGGAAAGACCCGATGCTCCATGCATCCTGCCTCTACGCGAGGACCACCGTGCTTGCCGCCCTGCTCTGCATGGCAACCGGCCTGACAAACAAGATCGCCGAGGCGCAGCAGGCCTCCACACCGCCCCGGGCGACGGAGGGTCTCTTCGAGCCCGTGGTGATCGACATGGAGCAGGGAGACCCATTGCCCGGCGACTGGGGCAGGCCGTGGAGCAAGGCCGGCGAAGACCGGTTCACCGCCACCCGGGATACCGAAGTGGCCCACACCGGCAGCGCCTCGCTTGGGCTGCAGATCACAGGCGGGAAAGCGATGGGCAACGTGCAGTTGCCCATCGCGGCACCCTTCGCCGGACAGAACGTGCAGGTCACGGCCTACTTCCGCTTCGAAGGCGACAAGGCGGAGAAGCTGGAGATCGCCACGTTGTCGATGAACGGGAAGACGCAGTACCAGACCCGGCTCCTGCTCAATCAGCACGATCCTGCTTTCAAGCCCGGAACGTGGATCACGATGTCTCAAAAATTCGTCATGCCGGAGAAGGGCCGGATCCTTTTCGCATTCCACGGCGAGGGCAAAGCCTGGCTGGACGACCTGACGATCGCACCCGTTGTTCCCGAGCCGCCCAAGCATGACACGCAGAAGGCGGACCTTATGGGCGTGACGCCCGTCACGGATCGCATCGTCGCCTTCCATCTGCGGGAAGGGCATGTGATCTATCCGCAGGTCAACCCCGACGGCAGCTACGTCTCGGGCCGGACCGCCAAGGCGTTCATCGAACGTCCGCTGGAGCCGGTGGCCCTTGCACACCTGGATTCCTACCGCATCAGCAGCCGGGACGATCCCGCGTTCGCCGAGGCCGTGCACCCCGTACGCGTCGGGCACAAGGGCAAGGGCACCGGCTTCGTCAGCACGACCCGGGAGCCGCCGTTCGTGCGCGAGTTTCTCGTCTATGCCGAACTGCCCGAGCCGATGCAGCCGGGCCGGCATTACACGTTCGACGCCCGCCAACTGTCCGGCAACGCCGGCGTGGCCGAGTTCGTGTTCGACGCCGCGGACTTGCGTTCTCCCGTCATCCAGGTCACCCAGGTGGGCTTCACGCCCGATGCGCCCAAGTTCGGCTACCTCTCGCAATGGATGGGGACGTTCAACAGCCTCGAGCACCTCAACGGCGCACTGGACTTGGCCCCGTACAAGGACAACGGCTGGTTCGTGAAGGATCTGGCGACAGGCGAGCGCGTGCTGGAAGGGCAGGGCCTGACCTTGCAGAAACCCAAGGACGAGCCGGACCACAAGCACTACAAGACCAACTGGACCATGGCCGACGTCTACCAGGTCGATTTCTCCGAACTGCAGCGTGAGGGGAACTACGTCCTGGTGGTGGAGGGCATCGGGCGGTCATACCCCTTCCGCGTCGCGACGAATGCCTATCGCCCGGTCTACCAGGCCGCCAGCCGCGGGCTGTTCTTCCAACGAATGGGCATCGAGCGGGATGTGCCCGAGTACGGCAAAACCATGGGGCGAAGCCAGCATCCGGACGACCTGCCGTTCATGTACGGCGACCAGTGGAACAAATACAGCAACCCGTCCGGCGGTAAAAAAGTCCCCGAGGGCTTCGATGTGCCCGTCACCGGCATCTGGGGCTGGTACGCCGACGCCGGCGACTGGGATCACTACGCGATCCAGCATTACAGCATCCCCATGACGTTGATGCTGCTCTACAACCTCAAGCCTGAGAACTTCCAGGAAGGTGATGTCGGCAACCGCTACCGCGTAGACCCCAACGGCCCCTGGATTGATGAAGCTAAGAGCGGCCTGCCCGACCTGCTCGATGAAGCACGCTGGCTTGTCGACTTCGGCCGGCGCGCCCGCCACGCCTTGATGGACCAGGGCCTGGGCACCGGAGGCGTGCCCGCCTACGTCGGCTTCGAAGGCACCCACGGCGGCCCCTCCTGGGATGACCCCCGCACCCAGCTCGTGGCCAACGAAATGCCCGGCGGCACCTACGGCTACGCGGCCACGAGCGCCTACCTGGCCTACAGCCTCAACCACATGACGCGACGAGCCGGCGGGGCCGAGCACGCCGAGAGCGCGGACCTCATCCGCGAAGCCGTCGAATCGTTCGAGTGGGCCGAAGCCAGCGATCGCCCCGGCGGCTCAGAAGACCGGACCGCTCTCAATCGGGCCATGGCGGCCGCGGCCCTGTTCGTGGCGACCGGCGACCAGAAATGGGAAGCGATGTTCCGCGAAGCCTGGGAAACCAACGAGGGAGGCCCGTGGGCGAACCACCCCGGGCCCGGCAGCACCTGGCGCTCGCCCAGCCAGTGGCAGTTGGCCGGCGGGCTCTATCTACAGGCCGCACCGCATCTGCCGGCACATGATGAGCCGTTCCATGAAAAGGTGGCCCGGAGCTACATCGACCGCACCGACCGCATGACAGACAGCTACCACGACCGCGGCTACCGCTTCGGCGGCGTGGACCCGATACAGAACTTCGGCCGCGGCCTGATGGGGCAGCCGCGCACCCTGATGCAGGCGGTCGCCCATCACCTCACGGGCGAGCAGAAGTATCTCGACGAGATGCACGCGGCGATGGCCTACATGCTCGGCGGCAACCAGGAAGGCAGGCCGCGGCTTACCGGTGTCGGACACCGC
The DNA here is from genome assembly GCA_050329715.1 of Phycisphaerae bacterium. Taxonomy (GTDB): domain Bacteria; phylum Planctomycetota; class Phycisphaerae; order Tepidisphaerales; family Tepidisphaeraceae; genus DAIOTR01. The sequence goes on along the minus strand of JBHJOM010000019.1, from coordinate 14,067 downwards.
CATGAGAACGCCATCTTCCACCCGGATTCGTGGTACCTGCTCTCGTTCAACCATCCGGCCTACGAGGATCCGATCGTGCCGGGCTACAGCGCCCCCTGGCTCGCCGGCGAGGGATTCGACATTCCCGCCCACAGCAACGCCAGCGAGCGGTGGTCGCGCACCTCGGGCGTCCCGTCGATGGGGCCGATGGGCCTCGTCCAGTCGCACTGGCCGATCGGCGAGCAGCGGGTCTACAACCGCTGGTCGATCGCGGCCAGCGAGTTCGTGATCAGCAGCGAGCAGATCTGGTGGACCTTCGCCGCAGGCTACCTGCTCGACCCGGGCGGCCAGCCGGTCCCGCACGAGCGGCCGACGGTCCGACTGCAACTGGCCGAGGACGCCCTGCGTATCGGCCAGGAAGTCACGGTGCGTGCCGGCACGTCGTCCGACGCGTTCCGCGTCCGGTACTTCGCCGACTGGCGCCTGATCGGCGAAAGCCACGACAAGCGCGACGGTTTCGCCGTCGCCTTCGAGCCGGCATCCGTGGGCCTGAAGCCCGGGCAATCCGTCCGCATCACGGCGGTCGTGCAGGCCGTGGACGGAACGCTTTCAGTACCGAGCGAGGCGGGCGAACGCGTCGTCGAAGTCACCGGCAGGTGACACGAAGGCGGTGGGGTCTCGCCCGGGCGCAGGGTCGCACCCGAGCCGCCGGAGGTAGCAACGCTGAAGCGTCGCGACGCCCTCGGCGACGACCCTGAAGCTCAGCATGCAGGCCGGCGCCGCGACGATCCAGCAGCGGATCCAGTTGAACTTCAGGGTGTCATCATGAGCGAGCGCTGCGCGTCGAAGGACCTCCCGAGACGACAATGCAAGTCGGCGCTTTCTGAACTATGACGCCATGCCGGAGCAATGGATTCGTCGCTATGGAACACGCTTCATCTTGTTCAAGCGTGGAGGTCGTTCGACTTGCTTCGCTCGCCGTTCTGGACATCTCCGATTTGTCACTGGCCAAGTGCCTCGTCTTCACCCCGAAGGGGTGAGGAAAGAGCCGCCCATACGGGGCGAGGAAGGCGGCGTTTGGCCGGGGCGAGCAACGTTGTTTCAACGGGCGTCTCGGCCGATGCCCGCGTTCTGTGACACGCTTCTCCGCCGGCCACCTGTTCATCTCGCCCTTGGCGTCGGCGGATGGTCGGCGGATGGTCGGCGGCGGGTCGTCGGCGGGTCGTCGGCGGGCCGGCGGCGGGCCGGCGGCGGGTCGGCGGCGGGGTGGTGGACTTCGGCGGGGTTTTTCTGGACCTGACTGCGCAATCGCTGGACTTGCGGTGGCTTGGCGGTGGACGGCCGGTGGCGTGGGGGCGGCTCTTTTTGGACGGCGGGTGACGATAGGTGGACGTGTGCGCGGCGTCGGGGCGCGGGGGTGTGATCGGGCGTGTGAATGTGGGCGGGATTGGCCGGGGGCGTTGGCGGCGGACTGGGGGACTGTTCAAACCCTGCCGGGCGTGCGTGGCCCGCGCGCTGGCGGCAATTTAGGGAGCTTGGCGCGGTGGGGGCGCATGGGCCGGCTGAGTCGTGCGGGTTGTGGGTGAACAACCGCCGCGGCGGCGTACGTCGGCCGTCGCGGCGGGGTCACGGAGGCAGGCACTCGCTTCGACTTGCACCCCGGAGGCCTCAATACACGTTGCTGGTGGCTTCCTCGATCGCCTGAATGACCTGGCGGACGTGGAAGGGCTTTTTCAGGTAGCCGTCGAAGCCCTGACGCTTCAGGCCGGCGGCCTCGTCGTCGGTCATGCGGTTGCTCATCGAGACGACCTTGGTGAGTTGCAGCTCGGGGTTCTTCTTGATGAGGCTGCAGACCTCCCGGCCGTCGACGTCGCGCAGGTGCATGTCCAGAAGGATGACGTTGGGGCGGAACCGCTCGGCGACGAGGCCTGCGACGAAGCCGCTTTTGGCGACTTCAACCTCGTATTTGGCTTCATCTTCGAGGATTTTCTCGAGGACCTCGACGACGTCCTGCTCGTCGTCGACGATGAGTACGCGGGTCGCGCCGGTCTTGAGGGCGCCCAGCGGCATGCCGTGCTCCTTCATGAACTTGATGAGCTGGTTCAGCGGGATTCGGCGGTCCTTGCTGCCGGGGATGCGGTAGCCGGTGAGGGCGCCGGAATCAAACCACTTGCTGACCGTTCGGGGGGCCACGTTGCAAATGCGGGCGACTTCGCCGGTGGTAAGTACGTCTTTGAGTTTCTCTGCCATTTTCGACCACTCCTGCTGCGAAGCGGCGTTCAGTTCGACCGTCCGCCACCCGGCGGACTGATGTCGATTGTGCCGTTCACACCAGTTCCATCGGGAAGCGGGGCTAGCGCGTTAACATCCGGAGCGCAAAAATTGCCGGTTTGCTCCGAAAGTGCCATCCGCAACGTCATTACCGGGCATGTGCAAGTTCCCGGACGTGCCGTTCGCGTTCCGATTGCACATGCCACGGCTTCGGGTAAGACTTCATGCGGCCGAGGCCGACTATGCACGTTCTCTATGTCCATCAGAATTTCCCCGCGCAGTTCGGACACATTGCCCGGCACCTGGTCAGGCATCGGGGGTACCGTTGTACCTTCGTTTCGGAGGTTCAGCCCGGGAATGCCGGGGGAATCGAGCGGATTCAGTACAAGATGGCCGGCGGTGCCACCCGCCATAACCACTTTTGCAGCAGGACGTTCGAGAACACCATCTGGCACTGCGACGCCGTTTACACCGCCCTGAAGCGCCGGCCTGACGTCCGGCCGAACCTCATCGTCGGGCACTCCGGCTTCGGCTCGACGCTCTTCCTCCGCGAGCTTTACCCGGACGTGCCCGTCGTCAACTTCTTCGAGTACTACTACCTCCCGCACGACGCCGAGTCGGACATGGACTTCCGCTCCGACTTGGCCTGGGCGGTGGACGACAGCAAGTACCTCCGCTCCCGCTGCCGTAATGCCATGATACTGCTGGATTTGCAGAACTGCCAAGTCGGTTACACCCCGACCGGGTTCCAGAAAAGCCGCTTCCCGTCGGAGTACCAGGGCCTGATCCGGACGATCTTCGACGGCGTAGACCGCGAGGCCTACCACGGTTACGACGAGACGCTCCGGTCGGATGTCGCCCGCTCCAAAACCCGCACGATTGCCGGGGTTCACGTCCCGGCGGGCACCGGCGTCGTGACGTACGTTTCCCGGGGGTTTGAGAGCATGCGGGGCTTCGACATCTTCATGAAGGCGGCCAAGCGGATCGTTCAGCAGCGGCCGGACACGCTGTTTATCGTCGTCGGCACCGACCGCGTGGCCTACGGCGGCGACACGGGCTACACCGACGGTAAGTCCTTCAAGGAGTGGGTCTTAGCACAGGACGACTACCCGCTGGACCGCATGAAGTTCGTCGGCCGGCTCCCCCCGCCGGAGCTGGGGCGGGTCCTGGCGAGCTCGGATTTGCACATTTACCTGACCGTCCCGTTCGTCCTGAGCTGGAGCATGATGGACGCCCTTTCCTGCGGGGCCGTCGTGCTGGCGAGCGACACGGCCCCGGTGCGGGAGATGATCGAGCACGGCAAAAACGGGCTTTTGGCGGACTTTTTCGACCCCGAAGCCTTCGCACGCCAGGCCTGCGACGTGCTGGCCGACCCAGCCGCCCACCGCCCCCTTGGCCGCGAGGCCGAGCGACGCATCACCGAGCGGTACAGCCTCGAGGCCGTGATCCCGCAGATGCTTCAAATGTACGACGACGCCCTGCACACCCCCCGGGGGCTGGAAAGGCCCCGAAACGCCAACAAAACCGCGGAAGTCACCCCGCCGGGCACCTCGCCCTTCGCCGGGTGATTCTGGCGTAAACCCCTCCCGTGGTTGCCCCACACCGCCCTGTCGGCCGATAAACCCCTCGTGAGCCTTCGCATCCTTCACCTCGCCGCCCATTGCAACCCGGAGTGGGTGAGCGTCCCGCTCGTCGGATACAGCCACCAGCGGGCTCTGGCGGGGGTTTGTGACGCCCATCTGGTCACGCAGTGGTTCAATGCGGACGCCCTGAAGCGCGCCGGCTTGCGTGAAACTGCTGATTTTACCGCGCTTGACGCCAGCGCCGTCGCCGCCCCGATCTCCGACCTCGCCGAGAAAATCCGCGGCGGTTCCGGCAAGGGGTGGACGACCAAGATGGCCTTGGCCGCCCTGTCGCAGCCGTACTTCGAACGTCTCGTTTGGCAGCGGTTCGGTCCAGAAATTGCGCAGGGAAAGTGGGACATTGTCCACCAAATCACCCCCCTAAGTCCAACTTTGCCCAGCAGAATCGCGGCTAAGTCCAGGCACCTCGGCGTGCCCTTCGTCTGGGGCCCGCTCAACGGCGGCGTACCCTGGCCGGCTGGCTACGACGCCGCCCGACGCCAGGAGCGCGAGTACCTCAGCTACGTCCGCGACGTGTACAAACTTCACCCAGGTTACCGCCAGACCCGCGAGGCGGCCGCCGCCATCCTCGTCGCCAGCCGGGACACCTACGCCCAGCTCCCCCCCCGCGCCCGGGCCAAGACCGTCTACATCCCCGAGAACGGCATCGACCCGGCCCGCTTCCACCGCCGACGCACCCGCACGGCCGCCGTGCCGCTCCGGGCGGTCTTCCTCGGGCGGCTGGTCCCGTATAAGGGGTGCGACATGCTCCTGGCCGCCGCGGCCGGGCTCATCCGCGCCGGCAAGCTCACCCTCCGCATCATCGGCGAGGGCCCGCAGCGTGCCGAGATCGAACGGCAGATCGCGCGTGAGAACCTCGGCCCGGCCGTCACCCTCACCGGCTGGGTCGAGCACGCCAAGGTCCAGGACCTGCTCGCCGACGCCGACCTGCTGACCTTCCCCAGCATCCGCGAGTTCGGCGGCGGCGTCGCCCCCGAGGCCATGGCCGTGGGCCTGCCGGCCGTCGTCCCGGACTACGGCGGGCTTGGCGAACTCGTCTCCCCCGCCACCGGCTGGCTCCTGCCCATCGCCCCGCGGGAGCAGCTCATCGCCCACCTGCGGACGACCCTCGAATCGATCGTCGCCGACCCCGGCCAGATCGACGAAAAATCCGCCGCCGCCGTCCGACGCGTCCACCAGTCCTTCACCTGGGAAGCCAAGGCCCGACAAACCCTGGCCGTCTACAAATGGGTCACCGGCACTGCCGACAAACCCGACTTCGGCATGCCCCTGCACGAGAACCCGGCGTGAGCCGGCGGATGTCGGTCGTCGGGGACACCGCAGAGGCGCAAAGATCGCAGAGATGGGGAGACCGCAGAGAGATCTGCGGTGTCGGACGGGCAATACACCGGTGCCGTTCGCGAAGTAGTGCGCAACATCCATGTCATCCCGAGCGAGCGCAGCGAGTCGAGGGACCGCCAGAGACGACAAAGCCCGTGCGCGTTCCCTGGACATAGACGCCATGCCGCGGCAACACGTCCATGCCCAGGGAACGCGCTTCTTCCTGTTCAAACGTGGAGATCGTTCGACTCGCTGCGCTCACTCGCGATGACACCTTGAAAGCCGCCGCCGATCCGTTGCAACTGCTTACCTCGCCAGAGACGATGCCCCGCATGCGTGGCGTGTTCATCAAACTCAAGCGACACCCGCGATCAAGCCGAAGGCCGCGCTTCTGCGCCCCACGGGCGAAGCGCGGCCTTCGGCCTGCGGCTAACTCGCGCTCGGGGTACCCGTTGCGGACCGCATTGACCGGCGCAGCAGGTTGAACCGGCTCTTCAAGTGTCCACCCGATCCCATCGTGTCGTACCACGCGCAGCAAGTGCTTCCAGATCGATCATCGCTTACCACCCCCCGGCCCGCAGTTCATGTTCGGCAGAGCTCATGGTGCCGGCAGGACCTCGGCCCGTCGGCCGGGGATGTCACGCTTGCCCACGGCCGCCATGGAAGGGATGCAGCGACTGAGCGTTGAACGGGAAAACGCGTGCTTGTGGGCGTATCCCACTTGCCCACCGGACGTCCAGAAGCTAGTGTTGAGGCGTATTTTTTCAAGAAACGGTATGGCAGCCACACGCATCAGGAAGCGAGAAGCAACGCAAAGCCGGGAGTCGGACGAGGCAGTTCGGCCGGTGACGAAGACCGCCGACAGCAAGGGTCGGGTGGCTTTCGGAGCCGAGTTCGCCAACCGGCACGTCATCGTCGAGCGGATCAGCGCGACGGAGGTGCTCGTGAAGGTGGCACGTGTGATCCCCGAGAGCGAAGCGTGGCTGTACGACAACGCCGAGGCGCTTGATGCCGTCCGCAAGGGGCTGGGGCAGGCGCGGGCCGGGAAGCTTGTCGACGGGCCGGATGTGGTCGGCGACGCTGCCCTCGCCGCCGAGCTGGAGGACTGACCGGTGGCGTACGCGCTCAGGTGGACGGCCCAGGGGAAGGCCAGTTACGACGCGATCAGGCAGCGAGCGAAGGCCTCGCTTGACGCCCGAGAGAGGGATAAGAAGAAGAAAGCCACGGCGGCCGAGGGGCTTTTCAAACAGGTACAGGGTTGCCTGAACAAGCTGCTGAGCAACCCCCGGCACCCGGGGCCACAGACGCACAAGTACGATTCACTCATCCACCCGTACGACGAAAAGCAGGCGGTCTTTGAAGCGTACGTGCAGAACAGAACGCCGGGGGCGTACCGCGTCTTCTGGTGCTACGGGCCCGGCCGGGACGAGATAACCGTCATCGCGATTGCGCGACACCCGTGACGCGGGCTGGGGTTTTGGCGAAGACGCTCGGCCGGCCGTTGGTTTGCTGTCCGGTGGCTCGTGCGGCCCGGCCGGCGTGCTGAGGGGGCAACGTCCGTCCGGTGTTACCGAGGTGGGCACTACGCTCGTCACAATGCATTTGATCGGTTAACCTGATGGGGTCGGAGCCCGGCGGAGACGCCGAACGAGAACTTTTGGGGCTTCGGCGGCGTCTATACCAAAGGCGTCCGGCGCAAAGCCGTTCGAGCCAGAGCGGCACGGCGGCCGCGGCGAGGAGAACGGACGCCCGGCAGGCACCGTGAGGTTCTTGCCGACTGGTTTTTGCCGACTGGTTCCTGCCGTCCGGCCATTGCCGTCCGGCAGCTGCCGCCGACTTTCTGCTGCCCGACGCGTGAGTGTCTGGCAGTTGCTGCCAGGGAACGGCGGCGGTATTGATACAACCAAAGTCCCGGCAGCAGCAAGGACGAGCCGCCGGGCACCGCCACCGGGCGGGCGACTGAAGTCGTACAGGCCGTACCGCGGCCGACTTGTGACATGCCATCGGGCCAACAGCCCGCCACCTAGGAGTTACACATGGCCATCCCGCGCTTCGCCTGGGGTATTGACATCGGCAACCACGCGCTCAAGGCCGTCCGGCTTTCAAAAGTCGGCGAGCGACTCGTCGTCGATGACTTCGATTACGTCGAGCATGAAGTCGTCCTCTCCGAAGCCGGCGATAACAAGGAAGACCTCATCCGCCAGGCGCTGACCACGTTCGCGGCCCGCAAGAAGACTCGTGGCGGCGCGGTCGCCGTCGGCGTCAGCGGGCAGGCCAGCTTCGCTCGCTTCGTCAAGCTGCCGCCGGTCGACCAGAAGAAGATTCCTGAGATCGTGAAGTTTGAGGCCATCCAGCAGATCCCCTTCCCGCTGGACGACGTCGAGTGGAGCTTTCAACTCTTCCAGGACGAAGACAGCCCCGACACCGAAGTCGGCATCTTCGCCATGCGCAAGGAGTTGGTGAACCGCCACATCAGCTTCTTTACCGACGTGGACCTGGACGTGCAGGTGGTGCAGACCAGCCCGCTTGCCGTTTACAACGCCGCCGCCTACGACGGCCTGCTGCGTGACGGCACCGCGATGATCGTCGACCTGGGTGCCGAAAATACCGACCTTATCATTGCCGACGAAAACAGCATCTGGCTCCGCACCATCCCCATCGGCGGCAACCAGTTCACCGAGACGCTCACCAAGGCGTTCAAGGTCAGCTTCACCAAGGCCGAGGAGCTGAAGCGCAACGCCAAGAGCAGCAAGTACGCCCGGCAGATTTTCCAGGCGATGCGGCCGGTCTTTGCCGACCTGGTCTCGGAGATCCAGCGGTCGATGGGGTTCTACAGCAGCACGCACCGCGAGAAGGAGATCAGCAAGATCATCGCGGTCGGCGGCACGTTCCGGCTGCCGGGGCTGCAGAAGTATGTGCAGCAGAACATCCAGTTGCCGGTGCAACGCCCCGACAGCCTTCTGGCCGGCGCGCCGGAGGACGCCAAGGCCGCCGCCAAGTTCAGCGAGCACCTGCTCTCGGGCTACAGCAGCTACGGGCTGGCGCTTCAGGCGATGGGCGAGGCGCAGGTGAGTGCCAGTCTGCTTCCGGCCAGCATCCGCCGGGAGAAGATGTGGCAGGACAAGACCAAGTGGTTCGCGACGGCCGCCGCGTTGTTCGTGGCGGCGGCGGCGGTGCCGGTGGTTTCCATCATGGCCAGCGACATGGCGTGGAAGGAGAACCGCGAGGACCGCTCGGAGAATCAGCGGGTGCTCGCCGAAGCCAACGGGCTGATCAGCGAGTGGACGAGCAAGGTGGAAGGCCAGGGCGAGTCGGCGCGGCTGCAGTACCGCAACGTGATGGACCTGACGGCCGGGAAGAACCTTCTGGCGGACCTGTTGGCCGACCTGAGTGCCGCGGTGCCGAAGCCGACCGGTGCCTTGGCCGAGGCACTGGCCGCCGAGAACGCCGAGCAGGTCAAGGCCGCGGAGGCGAACCGCGGGCAGCGGGAGGTCTTCCGCATACACAGCATTGTCAGTGAGTACCGCCCGAACCTTTCGGAGGTTTTGTCGTCGAACACGGGTCTCGGGTCGTTCACGCCGGCCTCGGCCGGCGGGCTCGCCGGGGAGCGTCGCGGCGGCGGCACGCGTGGCCGCGGCGGAGAGTTGCCGCCTGAGTACGGCGGCTCGCCGCGCGGCAGGTCGGGCACCGGCCCGGGCGGCGAAAACCCGCTGGTGAGGCCCGGGCAGACCCCCCGCGGCTACATCATGGACCTGACGATCATCACGCCGCTGCAGAGTGCCAACGAAGTCGTCCGCCGGCAGATCATCCCGTCGCTGCTGAGCATTCGGCCCGACGCCCAGCGGCCTGCACCGATGTACGCCGTGGCCCGCGCCGAACAGGTCCGGTACAACGACCTTGACCGCTGGCCGGACATCTATCAGGAGATGATGAAGAACCAGGAGGCCGCCTTGGCGCTCAAGGCGAGGCTCGAGGCGATCGAGTCAGGCGAGCTGCCCAACGCCTCTGGCCGAAGGTCCCCGACGGGCGGGCGGTTTAACCCGAACGAGCAGCCCGGACGGTTCGGTGAACAGGACGACTTCGGTCGCGGCGGCCAGTCGCTGCCGAACTTCACCCGGGGCGGCCGAAACACCACGCCGGCCCGCCAGGAAGTCCGCCTTCTGGACCGCCTGACGGGCGAACCCATGGAGAAGGACAAGGCACTGACCATCCGTGTGGTCGTCCTGCTCGACCCGGCCCCTTACGAGCCGCCGGCTATCGACGAAGACGCCGAACAGGCCGCCGCCGACGACGCCGACGCCGACGCCCGCGATAACGTACGCGGGTAGGCACGCGGCCGGGCGAACGCACTTTGGAGTCGGCCGTGAAGGGCGGCTCTTTCGGACCGCAGACATCCCCGCCGCAACACGCGGCATGCTCTCAACGTGGAAGTGACCATGGACAAGGCAGCAGTGATCAACGCGACGAAGAAGAACATCTTCTCGCTGGCGTGCGTCGGCGTGGTGGTCGTGGCGCTGGTGGCCATTTACGTCTGGCCGGTGCCGAGCCTCCGCGCGGACCTGGAGGCGAACCTGGCCCAGAGCAAGAAGCTCGCGCAGGACATTCAAAGCGCTGTGAACCGCTCGCCGAACGCCCCCATCATCGACCCGATGGACGACGAGCCCAAGCCGCTGGACGGCTTCCCCCGCAGCGAGCAACTCGAGGCGGCGCTAGGCGCAGTCCGGCAGCTTGAGAATCAAAGCCAGGAGGCCTTGAACCACGTCGTCGAGCTCAACAGGCGCGGAAAGAACAACACCCGCCAGGTCCTGACCGGTCAACCGGCGGACGCGTTGGGCTCGGTCTCGGCCATCAACTTCCGCGACACATACCCCAGCCGCTTTGACAACACCCACCCGGATTCCATCGCCCGACGGATCCTCAACGGCACCAGACCCCCTGCCGCGGCGGACCTGGAGGCCGAAATGCAACGCATCGTCGAGGAGGAGAGCACACGCCTTTACACCATCCCCGGCCAGACGACCGCGGCCAATGCCGAGGAAGTCGAGGGCAACATCGCCCGACGCCAGGCCGCCGTACCGCTGCGGTTGCAGAAGGAGCGGGCCGCAAACCATGCCGTCTACGTCGAGCCGATGGCATTCAAGCCGTTCCCGGCCATTCAGGTGGCGATCAACGACGGGGTGCAGCCCGACGACACGGACATCTTCAACGCACAGATCTGGCTTTGGGTGCAGGAGGAACTGGCCTACGGCATCGCGGAGTTGAACAAGGGCATCGCCGACCTGCCCGCCGGGGCCGACGACGCCTCGTCCCTCGACAGGCCATTCCTGAGCGTGCCCCAGGCCCTTGTGAAACACGTGATCGACTTTCAGATCCTTCATTCGCCGTACGGCTCTGCCGACGGGAACAACCGCGGCGGCCGCACCGGCATGCCCGGGAGTCCGGACGAGATGCCCGCCGAAATGCCCCTGCAGGTGAACGCCGCCGCCCCGATCACACGTGACTTTGAGATGTCTCCCACCGGCCGGGCCAGCAACTCGTTCTTCGACGCGGTCCAGTGGCGTCTTCGGATTCGGACTGACGCCTCGTCGGTGCCGAAAGTGCTGGCCCACCTGGGCGACAACCGCATGGTCACCCCGCTGAACGTCAACCTTCAGAGCGTCGATGCGGCCGTGGCGTTCGACCAGGGTTACATCTACGGCGAGGAGCCGGTAGTCGAGCTGGACATCATCGGCGAGACGCTGTTCCTGCGGACGTGGATGCACGAAGTGACCGAGAGCGGTCGCGAGCGGTCGATCATCCCCGAGGAGATTCGCCAGATGCTCGCCGCGGCGAGTATGCCGCGAATCTGAAACGTGCGGGGCGTTGCCGCGTGGTGGCTTGCCGGCCGTCGTCGGCAGCAGAGGTTTGAGAAGGGGATCAGCCGGGTTTTCACCTAAGAGGACGTACAGATGAACAAGTTCGTTGACCTGCTCGAGCAACACGTGCAATGGCTGGCTTTGGGGCTGGGCACGCTGTTCCTGGCGTTCATGGTCTGGTCATATTTCCTCTCGCCGCCGGCAACGGTCACGGTGGGCGGGGACGAGCTTTCGCCGAGCGATGTCGATCCGAACGTCCGCCGCACGCTGGCTCAGCAACTGAATGCGAAGATGAACAGATCGCCTTCGCAGATCGAGGCGGTCCCGCCGCTGTTCGAGAACGTGCAGGAACGCCTGACCGCCCGCCCGCAGCAGCCGGAACTGGCCATCCTGACGACGGGCGGGTCTCTGAACCTCGGCGGCATCGACGTGACGGAAGACGCGCAGCAGCCCGGCGCGGTCGTGGCGAAGCTGCCCGAGCCGCTCCCCCCCGCCGAGCCGATGGGCGTGGCCACCGGCCGAGCCGCCGTGAACGACACCCTCGCCGTCGGGCTCCAGAACCAGGTGGCCACCGCACCCACGGACAAACACTGGGCGCGGGTGCGGTACACGATTCCGCTCGAGCCGCTGGCGAAGGCGTTCGACGAGGCCAACATCCAGCGGGACTTGCCGACGCAGTTCGTGAAGATCGAGCTCGTGCGTGAAACCCGCATGCCGGACGGCACGTGGGGCGAGCAGACGGTGGTGACGCCGGTCGCGCTGGACCCGCTGCCGCGGCTTCCCGTCGAGACGGCACCCTTCCCCGTGAAGCGGGACTTTGCCCGTCAGGTTCGCGAGGGAGGGCAGGGCCTGACGCTGAACCTGCTCCGGCCCAGGTTCTACGAGATCAATCTGGGCGACGACCCGAACAGCCCGAGGTACGTCGGCTACGAGCAGGAGTGGGAGGAGGCCGAGCAAGCAGCCTCCGCAGCCGCCGCCGCAGCACAGGCACTGGCCACGCCCCAGCAGGACCGCTTCAACCCCGGCGGCCGAACGGCCACCGGTACCCGTACGTCCCCCGGCGGCCGGGGCGGTGCCCCCGGCATGTCCGCCGAGGAACGCCGCGCAGAGATTGAGATGCGACGAATACAGGCCGAGGAGGAAGCCGAACAACGGCGTATGGAGCAGGAGTTCGCCCGCCAGCAGGCCGAAGAAGCCGGCGGCCGGTTCGCCGAGCGATTCGGCGGGCGCGGTAACCCGCAGCAGCAGCAAAGGCCGCTCGTGGAGCGACCGGCGCTGCCCGACGACGAGCCGCTCCCCATCCAGGGCCAGTTCAACCCCCGCCAGATGGAAGAGGACAAGCTGTTGGGCTTCGCCTACGACGACACCGTCGAACCGGGCACCACCTATCGCTACAAGGTGCGGTACTACCTGCTCAACCCGGTGTTCGGCATCTTCCAGTTCGTTGAGAACGAAGCCCTCGCCGAGAAGCTCCTGCTGGCAAGCGATGTCGAGGGGGCCACGTGGTCCGAGCCGATCGAAGTCCCCTCCGACCGGCAGTTCTTCGTCCTCGGCGTGCAGAACAACCGCGCAAGGATCGACGTCATCGCGTGGAAGAGCGGGCGACTGCACTCGGCGACGTTCGAGGTTCCCGCCGGCGACCCGATTGGTGCGGCCGGCAATGCGGTCGGCGGCACCGTCCCGGAGGACATCGACTTCACGACCCAGTGGGTCGTCGCCGAAACCTTCAACGGTGCCGAGACGCCGGCGATGGTCCTCCTGCTCGATTCGACCGGCCGCGTCGAACGCCGGTCCGACCAGCGTAACGACGAGCGTTACCTGGAGCTCAAACAGCAGGTCAACTAGCCGCGAACTCGGCGCTTCGCGCCTGGTCGGCAACGCATCCCGGACAGGGTGCGGCCGTTAGCCGCTCATTTCAAAAGCTTTGATCCCCCTCCCCTCTGTTGTTCGGGGATTGCCCGCCCCCTAAACTTTCATGCCATGACGACAGCAACGCTACCCCAGTCGGACCGCAACGCCTCGGCCAACCCGTCTGCCTCCTCCCGCACCCGCACTGTCGCCGTCCGCGTCAAGCGCCAGAACGGCCCGAACGCCGAGCCCGTGTGGGAGGAGTTTGCCGTCCCCCACCGGCCGAACATGAACATCATCTCGGTCCTGCAGTGGATCGCCGCGAATCCCACGACCATCGAAGGCAAGAAGACCACCCCCGTCGTCTGGGATTCCGGCTGCCTCGAGGAAGTCTGCGGCGCGTGCACGATGGTCGTCAACGGCAAGGTCCGCCAGAGCTGCTCGGCCCTCGTGGACAAACTTGAGGAGCCCATCCGCCTCGAGGCGATGACCAAGTTCCCCGTCGTCCGCGACCTGTGGGTCGACCGCAGCCGCCTCTTCAATGACCTGAAGCGCGCCAAGGCCTGGGTGCCCATCGACGGCACCTACGACCTGGGCCCCGGCCCGGCGCAGTCCGAGGAACTCCAGCAGGAACGCTACCCGCTCTCCCGCTGCATCTCCTGCGGCTGCTGCCTGGAGGCCTGCCCGCAGTACACCCCCACCAACGGCTTCGTCGGGGCCGCCGTCATCAGCCAGGTCCGCCTCTTCAACGACCACCCCACCGGTGCCGCCATCAAGGACGACCGCCTAGAGTTCATGAAGAGCGACGACGGCGTCTCCAACTGCTCCAAAGCCGGCAACTGCGTGCAGGTGTGCCCGAAGGACATCCCGCTGCTGGAGAGCATCGCCGCCGTGCAGCGGCAGTGTACGATCCACACGGTCAAGAAGTTCTTCCAGAAGTAAGTGGGCGTCCCGGCGGACACGCTGGCGAAAGCCGCTCCGCAATTCGGCCGACTGCTTCAAACTCCCAAGCGAACACGCCGCCCGCGCTATTGCGCGGGCGGCGTGTGGCGTTCTGTGAGCACGGCCGCTCGGCTCAGCCGCGACGGCGACGGCCGAAGACCAGCCCGGCCAGCGGCAGCACCGCCAGCGACGTCGGCTCGGGAATCACG
>JBHJOM010000018.1:0-6074 GCA_050329715.1 Phycisphaerae bacterium | reverse complement strand
CAAATTTTGACTTCTGTGCGGCATCCGGTGTGCGGTAGGCTTCGAATTGTCTAAATGAGCCATGTTTACGCCGACTGAGACAATCTCCGCCCGCCGTGACGCCGTGCTGGTGTTTGCCGACGACGTGCGCCAAGACCTTGCCCGCCGGGGCTGGTCGCGCCGGTTCGCCGGGCTTCTGCCTTTGCCGGCACTTACGCCGCGTACGACCGGGGCGGACGTTCACGTCTTCTTCGGCGGGGAACCTGGGGCCGTGCCGCGCGGTGTTCCGCGTGGCGTGCACGCCCACCGGCAACAGGGTGACGGCTTTGCCGCCCGGCTTTGCAACGCGGTGGCCCGGCTGACGGCATCGGGCTATGGCCGCGTCGTCGTCGTCGGGCGGGACGTGCCGGGGCTGCGTGCCGCGGACGTCCGCCGGGCCTTTGCCGAGCTGAACACCCACCGCCTGGCCCTGGGCCCGGACCAGAACGGCGGCTGCTGGCTCATCGGGCTCCACACCGCGGATGCCGCGGTGCTCGAGACGGTCCAATGGCAGTGCGGGCGGGATTTTGAGCAACTGCGTGCGGCCTTCGGCGTGCCGGTCGTGGCCGTGCTGCCCGCCCGCCGCGACCTGAGCACCCCCGCCGACCTTGCCATCGCCGCGGCCGACGCCTGCTTCGCACGCCTGCTGGAGCGCGTACTGTGCCGGGCACGCATCGCCTTCGCGCGAGACGCCGGGGTGTGCCTGCCGCCGGAACACGCCTTCGGGCGTGCCGCCTGGCAACTGCCGCCGCCTGACCTCGCCTGATTTCGGGGTTCCCCTGGCCCGCCTTTGGGGTCATCCGAACCTTTCCTTTTGCTTTACTTCCGGTAGCCGTCCGGCGCCCAACCCGGTGTGCCGTCGGCACCCGTCGAGAAAACGTCTCACCCGGAGTCCATTTAAATGCCCCGAATCCGCCCCGGCTTCACCCTCGTGGAGCTTCTGGTTGTCATTGGTATTATCGCGCTGCTCGTTAGCATCCTGTTGCCCGTCCTCGGCAAGGCGCAGAACGCAGCGCGCATCACCACGTGCCTCAGCAACGTCAAGCAGGTTAACGCCGCCGTAGCCGGTTACCTCGTCGAGAACCGGCAGGTCTTCGCCGACGCCGAGTACTCCAACGGCGGGGACAGCCCCCTCTCCCCGGCCTACAAAGGCCAGCCCGCCTACACCCCACTGCCCGGCTACAGCACCACCGGCGGCCCCGGCGGCGTCACCGGCAGGGCCAACGTGCTGCCGACCATCGGCGCAGTGCTCGAGACCTACCTCAGCGAAGGCCGCGACATCTGGCAGTGCCCCTCTGCCGATATTGACGACGATGAAGCCTACCTCGAACTGGGCGACCCCCTCCGCGGCTTCACCTCGTCAGACTTCTGGCGGCCCAACTACTTCTACATGGCCACCAAGGGGTACCACGAGTGGGGGACCCTCACCGGCAGCAACGACGGCTGGCGCGGCGGCGACTGGACCGTCCGCAATATTGCCGGCCTCAAGCCTGGCCAGCTCGCCAGCGTGACCGGCCAGACTTCAAGCCAGATCGTAACCCTCCTCGACTACAAGAGCTACTACCACGCCCCCCGCGGCATCGACGTCTACGACCTGGACCCCGGCGACACAGACGACTACGAAGCCAACTACGCCTTCGCCGACGGCCACGCCGAAACACGCACCTACAACAACCTCGACGAGTACCTGCAGGCGCTTCACGAGCCCGTCCCCCAACGCCAGTGGGGCCTCGACTGGCAACAGGCCTTCCCCCAATACTTCCAGCCGTACAAACAGCGCTACGGGTTGTAGCAAGGGTTGTCATCCTGACGCGAGGCGGCAAGGTGGGCACCTGACAGAGGTGTACACTTCCGGCGAGTTGAAGGACGTCCCAGTCGGCGGCTTGGTTGCGCGTGTGCTGGACGGAGCGACACCGCGAGGTTGAACAGCATCGACACCGCCTGTCTCGGGAGGTCCTTCACCTCGGCGGGACGACGTGCCGCCGCTCATCATCAAACCGCGTCGCCTCGGCTCAGTAACAATCGCCGCGCAACGATCATCGATTCACCAACCCCCACATCTATGGATTACATTTACTGGGTCGTCTCCCGTGCCTGCAACCAGCGTTGCCCGCATTGTTACAATAATTCGAGCCCCGAAGCGCCAGGGCTTTCCGTGGAAGAGATGCGCCGCTGCGTCGCCAACTTCCCCGACCCGGCAAAGGTGCATCTCGGGTGCGTGATGCTTTCCGGCGGCGAGGTGCTCGCCTGGCCGGAGTTGCTCTACGCCACCCTCCGCGAGCTCCGCGACCGCTACGGCGAGGCGACCGAACTGGCCCTGCAGACCAACGGCGACTTCCTCGACGCAGGCCACCTCGACGCCATGCTCGACCACGGCGTGACGCGCATCGACATCGCCAGCATGGACCCGTACCACAGGAAGAGCACCCGCGAACGCGAAGGGGCCCTGCGCGAGCTGTTCGCCACCCGCGGCGTCGTCGAGAAGACCGACGGCCTCTCGACGCGACCCAGAGGCCAGCGCCCGCCCTTGTACGGCATGTGGGGTGCCACGGAAGGTACATGGATCGGGGCCCTCTGGCCGCGCGGCCGCGCGTACCGGAATAACTTATCAAGAGCCCGGGCCACCGACGACTTCTGCCGCAACTGGTCGGGCGCGAAGAGTTTCCTGAATCATGACGCCGCCCCGGGTGAAGGCTGCGAGATCAGCCTCCAGCTCTCGGACGTCTACCCCTGCTGCCCGATGACCTGCCGGCCGATCGGCGACGCGCTTCACGAGAACGTCATCGCCATGCTCGACCGCTGCCGGGAGCACCCTGCTTGGCGTGCCCTCAACGACGGCTACCCGGAGCGCATGGGCGAATACCTCGGCCTCAGCGAAGAGCACGGCTTCAAGCGCTCGGCCGAACTGGGCAACCACTGCCTCTGGTGCGACGAGTTCTTCGCCGAACACGCCCCCGAGCTGGGCCACCGCGGCGGCCGCACCGAACGCGGAACGGTCGACCTGACCATTGCCGGCGAACGGCTCGCGCGCCTGACATCTAAACCACTGCGGTGAACATGATGCCCCTTCACCTGCCCATGGCGCTGGCCACGGTCGATTGGCTCGTCATCGCCGGTTACTTCGCATTGATGGTCGGCTTCGCGGCGTGGTTTGCCCGCCGCGGGGATCGGGACGAGGTCGGGTTCGTGCTGGCCAACCGCAGCATGCCGGCGTGGGCCGTGGGGCTCTCCATGCTGGCCACGGCGTTCGGCGCGCTCGACTTCGTGGGTAACCCGGCCTTCGCCTTCACCGGCGACATGTCTTTTCTGGCCGTCATCTTCGGCGGGTGGATCAGCACCTTCATCATCGCCGCCCTGCTGTTACCGGCGTTCTACCGGGCCAAGTCGCTGACGATTTACGGGTACCTCGGGCGGCGGTTCGGCCGGCCGGCACGCGTGGCCGGGGGCGTCGTCTTCCTCGTCGG
Source organism: Phycisphaerae bacterium (assembly GCA_050329715.1). Taxonomy (GTDB): domain Bacteria; phylum Planctomycetota; class Phycisphaerae; order Tepidisphaerales; family Tepidisphaeraceae; genus DAIOTR01. Next base: position 2,592 of record JBHJOM010000018.1, on the reverse strand, counting down.
CACGCTGCTGTCCAGCGGGGCCGGCACATTCGTCGCCGCCATAGCGCTGGCGGCCGTGCTCGGCGGCGGGGAGGTGCGCGTCGCCGACACCCTCATCGCCATCGTGCTCATCGGCGGCATCGGCACGCTCTACACGGCGCTGGGCGGCATCCGCAGTGTCATCTGGACCGACGTCCTCCAGATGCTGATCATCTTCGGCGGCGGCATCTACACCGTCGTCTACCTGCTCGGGGCCATCCCGATGAGCTTCGGCGAGATCTGGAGCTATCTGGCCGCCGCCCCGCCGGCCGAACCCGGCGGCGAGCCGGTCAACAAGCTCTCCATCGGCCGACTCAACGTCGACCTGGCCGACCCGTACAACCTCGTGACCGCCTTCGTCGGCATCCTCTTCTTCCTGGCCACCTTCGGCACCGACCACAACTTCACCCAGCGGCTGCTGACCTGCCGGACGCCGGCGCGGGCGGGGTTCGCCGTCATCTTCGGGTACGGCGTGGGCATCGTCTCGCAGGTGCTGTTCCTGTCGATCGGGCTGCTGCTGTTCGTCTTCAACAGGCCCGAGATCTGGGGCGGCGAGCCGGGGCCACGCTTCGCCGACGCCGAGGGGGCCTACCCCACGTTCCTCGTCGAGTTCCTCCCGGTGGGCATGTCCGGCCTGGCGCTGACGGGCCTCTTCGCCGCGATGATGAGCAGCTTCGACTCGACGATCGCCTCCGTCGCCAGCAGTTTCACCGCGGATCTGGTGCGGCCAATCCGCCAGATGCGTCGCGGCGAGCCGTACGACCCGGACGAGGAGGCGACGCTTGCCGCCGGGCACTTCTCCCGCCGCGGCACGCTGGTCACGACGCTGGTCGTCGGCGCGTTGCTGACAGCCACGGGGTGCCTGGCCGCCTTCGCCTACAAGGCCGCCCGGGAGAGCACGCTGCTCGACTTCGTGCTGGGGATCGGCTCCTTTGCGCACGGGAGCCTGCTGGGCGTCTTCCTGTGCGGGCTGCTGACGAGGCGGGGGAACGTCACGTCGGTGATCGCCGCGATGCTCGCCGGCGTCGCCACCTGGGCGTGCATGCAGCCGTGGGTGCTGGCCCGGGTCACAGGCTGGCTGACAGGCCGGGAGCTCGAGTTGGCCTGGACGTGGTGGACGGCCGTCTCGACGCTGGTGAGCTTCACGGTCTGCGCGAGCGGCCGTCCGGCCGGGGCCGGCTCAAGCGGCGGCGGCAAGCTCGTGACGTGAACTCTGCCTTAAAACACCCCGGCCAGTGCGGTTGCGGCGTTCGCCAGCGTACGGACCGGGGTGCCGCCGGCCTCCACCGTGTGGCACAGGCCCGGCCGGTACGCCTCCAGCACGGGCAGCACCTGCCGGCGGTGCAGGGCGATGCGGTCACGCACGGCATGCACGTCGCGGTCGTCCGCCCGGCCGCCCTGTTCGCCACGCTCCAGCAGCCGGCCGACAAGCTCCTGCTCGTCGGAAACGTCCATAAACAGCACCGCCGAGACATGCACATGGTCCTGGAGCAGTTGCACCTGGGCGACCGTCCGCGGCATGCCGTCGGAGAGCAGGTGCTGGCTTTTCGGGTCGAAAACGCCTGCCGAGACCAGGCCGTGCACGTGCTGCAGCCAGGCCTGCACGGCCAGTTCGTCCGGCACGAGCCCGCCGGCGTCGATACGGCGCTTGATGTCCCGGCCGAGGTCCGATTCGACGTCCATTCCCCGGAAAATCTCGCCGCTGGAGACGTGGATGTACGTCGGCAGTGTGGCCAGCGCCCGGCCTACGGTGCTCTTGCCACTGCCGGGCAGCCCCAGCAGCACGACCAGCGGCAACAGTAGAGGGGTGGTCATGGTGTCGGGTTCCCGCCTGACGAACGGCCGGCGTTGCAGAGCCTCAGGAGGGAACCGCGGCCGGCTCGTCTTCCGGCTCGGGCACGTGGTGCAGCGGCTCGAAATGGCGGTTGGCGGCCGAGGTCTCTTCCGCGGTCACGGGCGTGCGGCTGGTTTCGCGCATCAGCTTGGCGATCGTGTGCAGGATCAGCACCAGGAAGAGCAACGCCACCCCCCCGGCCGTGCCCGCCGTGATCATCATGCGGCGGCGGACGTCGTCCGCCTCCCCCACCACCGGCTCGAGCAGGTTCGCCGGCGTGATGAGGCTCGCCAGCCGCGTCTCGTGCAGCGGCTGGTTGTCACGCTTCAACTGCAATTCCTGGCGAACCTGGGCAAGCTCCTTCTCCAGCCGCGCCACACGCTCGTCCGCCACGGCGGCGGCGGCCTGCTGCCGGTCGGCGGCGGCCAGTGCCTGGTCCGCGGCGAAGTAGGCGGCCTCCTGCTGCTGGGCCACCTGCCGGGCCGCGGCCAGCTCCTGCTGAACCGCCGCCAGCCGAGCCTGACGCCGCGCCTGCTCCTGCTCACGCATCGACGCCACAGACGCACGCGCCTCCGCCAGCACCGCCTCCCGGCGGGCGGCAAGCTCCGTTTCCAATGTCGCGGCCTCGGCCTTCATCTCCGTCAGCCGCTCGGCACTGGCGGCCGTGTCCTGCTCCACCGCCATCGCCACGCTACGCCGGGCCTCCGTGATCGCCGCCAGCCGCTGCGTAAGCTGCTCGG
>JBHJOM010000017.1:0-56505 GCA_050329715.1 Phycisphaerae bacterium | reverse complement strand
AAGGCTGCGGTCGAGACAAAGTTTGCACATCGCATGAGTAAACGCTCCCAAAAAGGGGTGTAAACGTAGCGAGCGCGATTAGTTGGTTTTTGTCGTCAGACGTCCTATCAGGCCGTTGCGGGGAATCCTAGCGCAAAATTTACGAAAGGTTCAAAGTCATCTCGGCACCTCGACGCCCACGGCAAGCCACGTGGTGCAGGGCCCCTTCGTCCTGTTCCGTTCCCCCGCCTCCGCCCTTACCATCACCGGGCAACTTACGCAGGAGCCGGCATGTACCAGTGGCAAGACCCCAACCTCGCCAGCGGCGTTGAGACACGCACCTTCACCGCCGAGCAGTTGCGCTCGTTCGTCGAGCGCGTCTTCGGCACCTTCGGCGTGCCCGAGGAGGATGCGGCCCAGGCCGCCGACGTCCTCATCGCCGCCGACCTCCGCGGCATCAACAGCCACGGCGTGGCCCGCCTCAAGACGTACGTCGACATGCTCACCCTCGGCCGCATCAACCCGACGCCGACGCTGAAAGTCGTCCGTGAGACCGCCTGCACCGGCACCGTCGACGGCGACAACGGGCTCGGGCTGGTCGTCGGGCCGCGGGCCAACCGCATCGCCATGGAGAAGGCAAAGGCCGCCGGCAGCGGGCTGATTTCCGTCTGCAACACGAACCACTACGGCATCGCCGGCTACTACGCGATGATGGGCCTGCCTCACGACCTGATCTGCTGGAGCATGACCAACACCACCAAGCTCGTGGCACCCCTGTGGGGCGCGCAGCGTATGACCGGCACCAACCCGCTGGCCATCGCCTTCCCGGCCGGCGAGGAGCCGCCCATCGTCATCGACATGGCCACCTGCGCCGCCGCGTACGGCAAGATCGAACAGGCTCGCCGTCGCGGCGACGACATCCCCCACGGCTGGGCGATCGACCGCCAGGGCCGAGAGACCGTCGACCCGGACCGCATGGTCGACGGCGGCGCGCTGCTGCCGCTTGGCAGCTACAAGGACCAGGGCGGCCACAAGGGCTGGTGCCTGGCGAGCATGGTCGACATCTGCTGCTGCGTCCTCTCGGGTGCCAACTGGGGCCCGTGGGCGCCGCCGTTCGCGTTGCGGCAGGAGGTGCCGGAAAAATCCGTCGGCAAGGGCATCGGCCACTTCTTCGGCGCCGCCCGCGTCGACGGCTTCATCGACACCGCCGAGTACAAAGAGCAGATGGACGACTACATCCGCACCATGCGCGGCACCCGCCCGCAGCCGGGCACGCCTGGCGTCGTCATCCCCGGCGACCCCGAACGCCAGGCCGAGGAGGTCCGCTCCGTCAACGGCATCCCCGTCCTCATGCCCGTCGTCGAGGACATGCAGGAAGTCGCCAAGGCCACCGGCGCGTCGCTGGATTGACGTCAACAGAGCCGTCGGTAAATGCCCGTCGTATAGCGCTTTTCTAGCGCGAACGGGCTTTTCATCTCGCCAGCGTCAAGGCCTGGTGAAAGTTTCGCTACGACTCATCCTCCATATTGCATTTGTCTGCTTCGTCAGCAGATACTTTGCGCGGCCGGCCCGTTGGGGTCGGTCGGACAGGGGCGGGAATCCTCTTGGAGGCGATATGCACAGGTTCAATCAGGCACTTTGCGCGGCCGCGACATTAAGCGTCCTCGCGACGGCCGCACAGGCCGCTACAGTTACGTTCGGTCCGATTCTTTTCGACAATGGCGGGCTGGATTACACCGCCGGCTCGAACGGTTCCTTTTCAATGCCGCAGTTCGACCCGGGGCTCGGCACGCTGCTGAGCGTCACCGTTGAAGTGACGGGTAACTCCTTCGGCGGGTCCAACGCGCTGGATAACCAGTCGGCACAGGCCGGCGAAGCCAGCGTTACGATCGGCTCGAACATCTTCGTGACGGGTCCGTCCTCCTTGCTCATTCTCACCCAGCCGAGCGAGACCAATTCCGGGCCGGTGGCCGCGGACGACGGCGGCCCGATCGACTTTATCGGCCCCGACGCGATTTCGGTCGTAGGTACGTCATCGACTGATACGGACAGTGACTTGCTCACGACGTCGCTCTCGCCTTACATCGGTTTGGGCAGTGTCATTTTCAACTTTTCGAGTTTTGTGAACACGGCCAACTCGGCGACCGTCTCGCCGACGTTCTCCACGACCTCGCCGCCGTCGTTCAACTTCACCGCGACGGTCACCTACGAGTACATCCCCGAGCCCACTGGCCTGAGCCTGCTGGCACTGGGGGCTTTGCCGATGGTACGCCGCCGCCGGGCCTGATCGGCGAACATCAGCCACCGACGGAACTAGATGCCCCCACCATTGACCAGGTCGATGGCGGGGGTTTTTTAGTCATCCGCTTCGAGTCTGTCTAACAAACTGAACGGTAGCGCCCCGCAAAAACAATATTCGTAAGCTAGGCGGTACCCTGTTGGGAGCGGAAACAGGGAGTAAGGGCCGTGCGGACGTGGAGCAGCCTATGACGCATGCGGATACCGACCTTCGGCCTTTCAGGTTTGACTTCCCTTCGAATCCCAACCACGGCATCCTCCGCCGCGGCGTGGCCACGGCCACGTGGCGGGCTGCGGAGCTCATGCTCGGCTTCCCGGCGCTGAACCGCGTCTACCGGCACATTCATTCGCCGCGGACGGGCAACGGCAACTTCTTCGACCGCTCGCTGAACGCCCTGGGCGTGCGGGTGGACGTGCCCGACCGCCAGCTCGCCGCCGTGCCCAGGACGGGTCGGCTCGTCGTCGTCGCCAACCACCCGTTCGGCGGGCTCGAAGGGGTGGTGCTGCCGCAACTGCTGCTGCGTGCCCGGCCGGACGTGAAGGGCATGGCCAACTTCATGCTCAGCAAGGTGCCCGAGCTGCGGGAGACGTATTACTTCGTCGACCCGTTCGGCGGCCGGGAGGCGGCCCGCCGTTCCGCCGCCGGGCTCAAGCAGTGCATCCGCCACCTGGAGAACGAGGGCGTGCTCATCGTCTTCCCCGCCGGGGAGGTGAGCCACCTGCACCCGCGTTCCGGCGGCGTGACCGACCCGCAATGGATTCAGACCGTCGCCCGCATCGTCCGCAAGACCAACAGCCCGGTCATGCCCGTCTACTTCGACGGGCGGAACAGCCTGCTGTTCCAACTGCTGGGCCTCATCCACCCGCGGCTGCGCACCGTGCTGCTGCCGCACGAACTGGTGCGTGAACGCGGCGTGGTGCGGCTGCGGATCGGCAGTGTCATCAAGCCGAGCCGGCTGAGCCGCTTCACGTCCGACGAGGACATGACCGCCTACCTGCGGATGCGGACGTACCTGCTCAAGGGGCAGATCGGCCGGGCCCCGCCGGCCGCCGCCGCCCCGAACCGCAAGGCCGCCAAGGCCCTGGCCCGCTACCAACCGATCGCCGAGCAGCAGCCTGCGGCGTTGCTGGCCGGGCAGGTCGCGGCGTTGCCGGCTTCGGCGACGCTGTACGAGTCGGACGTCTTCAGCGTGCTGATGATGTCCGCCGATCAGGCCCCGGCGGTGCTCGAAGAGATCGGGCGGCTGCGGGAGATCACCTTCCGGGCCGTCGGCGAAGGCACGGGCCGGCCGATCGACCTGGACAGGTTCGACCGGCACTACCTGCACCTGGTGCTGTGGGACAAACGCGCCGGCCGCATCGCCGGCGGCTACCGCATGGGGCAGACGGACGCGATCCTGCCCCAGCTCGGCCAGGCGGGGCTCTACACCAGCACGCTGTTCCGGTTCCAGTCACAACAACTGCTGCAGCAGCTCACGCCGGCACTGGAGCTTGGCCGCAGCTACGTGGCCGAGGCCTACCAGCGGGACTTCGCGCCGCTCATGCTGCTGTGGAAGGGCATCGGGCAGTACGTGGCGCGGAACCCGAAGTACAAGCTGCTGTTCGGCCCGGTGAGCATCTCCAACCGCTACTCCAGCTTCAGCCGGGTGCTGCTGGCCAACTTCCTGAAGATCCACACGTACCTGCCGGAACTGGGCCGGTGGATCGAACCGACGCACCCGCTCAAAGCCCGCGGCCGCTTCGCCAGGCACGACCTGCAACTGGCCGGCACCGTCGTCCGCAGCGTGGACGAAGTGAACGAACTCATCGCAGAGATCGAACGGGACCGGAAGCACATGCCTGTGCTACTAAGGCAATACTTGAAGCTGAACGCGCAGCTGCTGGGCCTGAACGTGGACCCTGCCTTCGGCGACGTGCTCGACGGCCTGATGCTGGTGGACCTGACCCGCGTGGACAAGCGGACGCTGGGCCGCTACCTGGGCCGGGACAATGTCGACGCGTTCCTGGCCCACCACGGCGTCGATGACGCCGCCAGCTCAGGAGCCGCCCGTTCCGACACCGCCCGCTCCGACACCGCCCGCTCCGGCCTGCGTCAGATGCCGACGATGTTGAAGCCGCTGTCGACGTAGATGTTCTCGCCGGTGACGCCGCTGGCCAGGTCACTCAGGAGGTAGACGGCCGTCTTGCCGACTTCCTCCACGGTGATGTTCCGGCGGAGCGGGGCCTTGCGCTCGGTGTGCTGGAACATTTCATCAATGCCGCCGACGGCCATCGCGCTGAGCGTACGCACGGGCCCGGCCGAAACGGTGTTGACGCGCACGCCCTTCTCGCCCAGTTCCAGCGCCAGGTAACGCGCCGTGCTCTCCAGGGCGGCCTTGGCCACGCCCATGACGTTGTACCCGGGCACGGCCCGCTCGCCGCCGAGGTACGTCATGCCGATGACCGACCCGCCGTTGGGCATCAGCGGCAACGCGGCCCGCGTGATGGCGATGAGGCTGTACGCCGAGATGTCCAATGCCTGGCTGAAGACGTGCCGCGGCGTGGAGGCGAACTTGCCGATGGCCAGGTAGTCCCGGTCGGCGAAAGCCAGGGAATGGACCAGAAAATCAATCTTGCCGAACTTCTCCCCGGCGGCCTTGAAGAAGGTCTCGATGTCCTCGTCCTTGCCGACGTCGCACGGCTCGAGGAACGCGCCGGCGAAGCCGGTCTCCTCGAGCGCTTTGGACGCCCGACGCTCCATTTTGGGCATCGGCAGGTAGCCGAACCCGCACGTGGCACCATGGTCGGCGGCCTGTCGGGCGATGTGCAGCGCGATGCTGCGGTCGTTGGCGACATTCAGGATCAACCCGGTCTTGCCGGCAAGAAGGCTCATTCGCACTCCGTTCTCTGGAAAGCGAATCAACCTACGCGCAAGCGACGCAAAAGCAACGCCCCGGTACAACCAGACGCACGATACCCCCCAATACACCGCCGACGCCGACGCAACAGACGCCCGTACAGACGCCAGCCCGCAGCCGAAGGGTCAGGCCTCGGCATCGAGGGCTCGACGCAGCAGCGTCAACTCGTTCATCACGTTGCGAAGGTCGTGAATGATCTTGTCCGGATTGTCGGTGTTGAGAATGCCCATGATTTCCCGCTCCCGGCGGATCATCGCCTCAATTTCATCTTTACTCATGACAGGCGAACCGATCTTCTCGTCGCTACTCGACCCCGGCTTTGTCTCTGGCCGCTGCATAATGACTTCAAAGGCTAACCCCGGGCCGCCATACAGGGGAACGGTAAAACCGTCGAGATTTAAGCCGCCCTGCATTCGCCGGCCGGACCTGGAGGCAACAGCACACGGGTCAGGCCCGACGGTTCAGGCCCTACGGGCGCGAGTCGCGTCAGTCGGCGGGCCCGCCTTTGCTCATGGCAGCTTCAAGCAGGCTGCTCAGCACCGCCCGGGCATCGAGCCTCGCTTCGGCCACGGCGCGTGCCGCACGCGATTCGCCCTGCGGGTCCTGCAGAATCCGCCGGATTGCGACACGCGCTTCGTCGGCCGACCCGAACACGTGCAGCCCGCCGCCGGTGGGCAGCCAATGCTCAAAGCCGGTCGCCTGGAGCACCACCGGCCGGCCGGCGGCCAGGTAGCAGGCGCTGCGGTCGCTGAACCACCCGCTGGGCAGCCCGGCGTAGATCTGCTTGGCGACCGACAACTCCGCCAGCGACTGACCGACGAACGCCGCGAACGAAGCGCAACTGGCCGAGGCCGCCGCCGGGTCGGTAAACGCCCAGCCGTGCCGCTCGAACAACTGCTGCACGTCCGCCGGCACCTGGGCCATGGCCAGCTCGAACCGCCCGCCGGCGGCCGGGAGGTCCAGCAGCTTGTGCCACTCCTCCCCCTTTGCACTTTTGTAGGTTTTGCCCTCGAATTCGTGGTGCCGCTCGGCGGCATGCTCCCACTGGCCCAGCGTGGTGAAGGCGGCGCGGTCCGGCGGCGGCGGCGGCGTGGCCGGCCAGGCCGGCAGGTGTACGGGCTGGCACGTGCCGATCCAGTCGATCCCGTGCGTCGGCAGCGGGCACCTCGGCGTGCCGATAAGCATGCCGAATGTCGCACACGCAGTGAACTGCCGGTAGTAGTCCAGGAACACCGCATCGTCCCGCATGCGAAGCTGCGTGTAGACCGGGTCGGTGTCGATGACGAGCGACCGCCGCGGCATCGGGCGGTACTCGACGGGCGTAACGCCCGAGACGCAGATGAGCAGGTCGGCCCGGCGGAGCGTGTCGTCGATCTCCTGATTCGAGAGCCCCGCCGAGATGGTGCCGTAGCGGTAGTGCCAGGGGATGTTCAGGCCGTAGGTTTCGAAGGTCCGGCGCAGGTAGTTCAGCCCGTAGGTCGGGTCGCCGCGGTGGCCGGTGGTGGGGTCGATGGGCGGGAGGTACGCGCCGTCTTCGAGGAAGGTGACACAATGGCCCAGGTCCGCAAGGCCCAGAAGGTAGTTGAGGTGGTGCCACGTCATGCCGCCGAGCGGGAAGCCGACGATGTACCCCCCGACGACGATGTTCAAACCCGCCATGCCGTTAGCTTACCGCCGACGGCCCGGTTCGCCGACGCCCCGTCGGCCGGCCGGCCGACCGCCGCCGATAGCCGGCCCCCGCGGTTCGCCTATCATCTCGGCCTGATGCCTTCCTCCGAAACCCGATCCGGCGTCTTCTTCGGCCTGGGCGGCTACGCCTTGTGGGGTTTCGTGCCGTTGTACTTCAAGCTGCTCGCCGGCGTGCCCGCCCTGACGATCCTGTGCCACCGCGCCCTCTGGAGCGTGCCGTTGCTGCTGGGCATCGTGCTGGCGTGGCGCCAGGGGCCGAGGCTGCGGGCGCTCCTGGCCAGCCGCCGCATGATGGGCTACCTGTTCGCCTGCTCGCTGCTGATCGCGGTGAACTGGCTGACGTTCATTTTCGCGGTGCTCAGCGGCCACACGACGCAGGCGAGCCTGGGTTACTTCATGAACCCGCTGGTGGCGGTGCTGCTGGGCATGGTGGTGCTGAAGGAGACGCTTCGGCCGCGGCAGTGGGTGGCGATCGGCGTGGCGGCCGTCGGCGTGGGGGTGATGGTGTCGATGGCCGGGGTCGTGCCGTGGGTGAGCCTGGTTCTGGCGTTCAGCTTCGCGGTATACGCGTTGCTGCGGAAGCTCAGCGGCGTCGAGTCGCTGGTGGGGCTGACGGTGGAGGTGCTGCTGCTCTCGCCGGTGGCGGCCGGCTACCTGCTGTGGGCCCAGACGGCCGGGCCCGACGCGACACTGGACCTCTCCTGGTACACGCACGGGCTGCTGGCCCTCTCCGGCGTGGTCACGGCGGCCCCGCTGCTGCTCTTCGGCTCGGCGGCGCGGCGGGTCAAACTCTCCACCCTCGGACTGATGCAGTACCTGGCCCCGACACTTCAATTCATCGTCGCGATCACGCTGCTGGGCGAGTCGATGCGGCCGGAGCAGTGGGTGGCGTTCGGCTTCATCTGGGCGGCCGTGGCAATCTATGTAAGCGACATGCTGCCGGGCCGAGCCCACCACCACACCCCGCCGACGCCGGACGCCCCCGCCCCACGCCCCGTAACAGACGGCGTGTAAGGCCACGCCCGCCCCGCAACACCCGCCCGCAATACAAGCCCGCAACTACGTAGACGGCGGGTGAACCACGCGGCGGGACGCGAGGCTCACCTCAATCGAGAATCTCCGCCCGGTAGACCGTGCCGTCCGCCTTGGCCTGGTAGGCGTAGCCGTCGCCGGTCGTCACGTACACATGGCCGTCGTGGATGAGAACGTTCTCCGACTTGGTGTCCCGCCCGAGGCGCTCGGCCAGTGGCAGCCACGGCGCAGCGCCCGTGTCGCGCCGGCCGTCGAAGACGTTGGCCGGGTCCGGCGTGAAGCGGTAGACGGCCGCGGGCTGCGCGCTGACGACGTACAGCCTTCCCTGCTTGTCAAAGTCCATGTCCGTCAGGTCGGCCGTCTCCCGCGTCTTCGGGTCGAACGGCGTGAACTCCGCGACCAGTTGCGCCTCGACCGGCGTCTGCACCTGCCCGTCCTCAGTGAGCCGAACGCGCACGATCACACTGCTGGTGCGGTAGCCGACGTACAGCCAGCCGTCCCGCTCGGCCAGCATGCTGTGCCCGCTGTACGCCTGCTCGCCAAGGCCATTTACATTCAGCGTCTCGCCGAAAACAACCTCGCCGGCCGGCGGCGGCGCGTCGGGGTTGTCGATGTACGGCCGAAGGTCGTACCGCACCAGCGCGCTGTTGTCCTTGGCCACGGCGTAGAGCCAGTCGCCCACGACCAGCAGGTTATCCGGACCCTTGAGCAGGCCGTGCGGCGGGTCGTTCGTCGCCGGGTCGTGGTGCGGGTAGTCCCAAGTGCCGGCCTGGTGCCGCTCCAGCTCGCTCCACTTGCCGGTACGCAGGTCGTACCGGAGCACGGAGTCGGTTGCGTTCTTGCTGAAGCTGGCCGCGCCCGGCCGGGGCGGCATGTCGATGCCCGAAAAGCCGCAGATGAACAGGCTCCGGCTGGCCGCGTGGTACCGGAGGACGCAGTACGGCCTGTCGGTCCGCGTGTCCGCCTCCGGCGGGTTGCTCGTGCGGTCCCAGAGCATGAACGGCGGGTCGGTCGGCTCGGCAAGCACGCGGGCGTTGTTCCGCACGGCCGGCGACACCTCCGGCTCGTCGGCCGGCTGGCTCACCGTCGGGTCGACGACGAACAGCGTGCCGGCCCGGTCCTCCACCTCCGCCGAGACGCCGCCGGAACCCCGCACTCGCCCGCGGGCCAGCACCACCAAATCGCCGTCCACCATCTGCAGGCCGCGCGGGAACGGCACCGCCGTCGTCACCCGCTCCACGGGCCCGGCCTCGGCGTGGGCCGCCGTCGGCAACACCAGCGGTAGCGCCGCGGCCAGCGACACGGAGAACAACAACGCTCGCAACTTCTGTCGAATCATAAGAAACCCCAGTAAAAAGGCGTGTTTATCGAACGTGCCGGCGGCACGGTCTCGTCAGTCCATCGACACGAACCGGCTGCGGACCTGCTGCTTCACGTACGTCCGCGTGATGTCCAGGTGGTGCGCGTCCTCCGGGTTCGGCTTGCCGTGCGTGCTCAGCCAACGCTGGCCGCGGGTGAAGAACGTGTCGAACTGCTCCGGCGTCATCTGCTGGGCGAAGTACGTGTCCCGCCGCACGGGCACCACGCGGCAGACCGGCTCGCCGCGAGTAAGGTGCACGCTCCCCGCGGCGGGGTCAAGCTCCAGCACGGCGTGCCACGGGTAGCTGGCCGGGTACCAGTCGGTATCCACCAGCGCATCGACCGCCCGCCACGGCTTACCGCGCTGGTTGGGCAACTCGCCGATGAGCAGCAGCTCGTTCGGGTCCGTCCCCATAAACAGGAAGCTGCTGAGCTTCACCTGGTGCTTGATGACCTCGTACACATCATCCGTGATCACATGCGGCAACTTCTGCCCGCGCTCCCAGAACCAGGCGTACTGCTGCACGAGCGGGCGGCCTTCGGTTTCCTCATCGGCGGACCAGTCGAAATCGCTCTCGAGGACGACGTCCGGCGCGGCAGACCAGCCCTGGCCGTCGTAGGTGAAGGTGACGTCGAAGTTCGCCAGGATGTCAAAGCCGAAGCCGTTGGCCGCCCGGATCGGCGGGCACTCCTCCGGCCAGCCCCGCCCGGCGGGCCGCTTCGTGTAGACGTCCTTGGCGGGCACGGGGCCGAACAGGTCCTGACGGAACTTGAAGTAGCTGAGCACGCCCCGTTTTTACCAGCAAACAGGGCGTTCTCACAGGCCGAACCTCTCAGGCGACGTCCGTCCCGTGGCCTTCCTCGCGGTAGCTGCGCAGGCGGTACTGCAGCGTCCGCAGGCTGATGCCCAGCGCGCGGGCCGTGGCCGTCCGGTTGCCGTCGTGCCGGCGGAGCGTCTCCAGGATGTGCTCCCGCTCCACGTCCGCCATCGGCCGGGCGTCGTCCGCCTCGTCCGCGTCGCCGTCTTCTCCCCCGGTGACATCGACCACAGGCCGACGCCGCGACCTGCCCAACGCCCTGCAAAGCGCCTGCTCCAGCTCGCCGAGCGTGCACGGCTTGGTCAGCAGGTCGGTCACGTCCTGCCTCAGCGCCTGCTGGGCGGCCGGCAAATCGCCGAAGGCCGTCAGCACCACCGCCGCCACCGATGGGCTCGACCGACGCACGCGGGCGAGCGTCTCGTACCCGTCGATGCCGGGCAGGTTCAGGTCCAGCAGCAGCACCGCCGCGGGACGCTCGCCGAAGCGCTTCACCGCCGCTTCGCCGGTGCCCACGGCCTCGGCGGTCATCTGCAGTTCCGCCGCCGCCTGGAGCAAAAACTCCCGTAAACGTGGCTCATCTTCGACGATCAGCACGTCCAGCGGCTCGGCGTCCGGCGGGCTCGTCTCACGGGGCGGTGGCATGCTCGACACCCTCTTGCGAAGCAACCTCGACCCCCGCGGCCGGCAGCCAGATCGTCACGCAACTCCCCCGCCCCGGCCCCGGGCTCGCCGCGCGAATCTGCCCGCCGTGACGCGTGACGATGGCGTGCGTCACCGTCAGCCCAAGCCCCGTGCCGCGGGGCGCGGGGTCGTCCGTGCCCGCTTCGCTCTGGGGCCGCCGGGCCGAGAAGAACGGGTCGAACGCGTGGTCCAGCACTTCCGGCGTCATGCCCCGGCCGTCGTCCGTCACCTCCAGCAGCACACCCGCGCCCTGCCCGTCGGGGCCGGGCCTGGCGCGAACGCCGAGCATCACCTGCCCACCCGGCCGGGTCGCGTGGCACGCGTTCAGCAGCAAGTTCAGCAGGGCCTGGCGCAGTTCCTCGGGCCGGCCCTGTACCCGCGGCACGTCCGGCCCGACCTCCACCACCACCCTCCGCTTCGCCGAAATCGGCAGTCCCTTCACCAGCCAATGCACCGCGTTCGCCACCTCGACGACATCCACCCTCTCCAGCACCCGCGCCGCGGGCCGCGCCAGGTCCAGCAGCATGCCCGTCAGCGCCTTCACCCGCGCCGCCTCCTCGCGAACCACCGCCAGCGCATGGCGTGTCCCGGCCGGGTCCACCTCACCCCGCAACAGCTTGCGTTCGGCCAGTTCGGCGTGCCCGGCCATCGCCGCCAGCGGGTTGTTGATCTCATGCGCCAGCCCCGCCGCCAGGAACCCGAGCCCCGCCAGCCGCTGCGAGTCGACCAGTTGCTCCGTCCGCGTCGCCAGGTTCTGCTCGAGCGAGGCCTGCAGCCGGCACAGCTCGTCGGCCATCGCGTTGAAGTCCGCCGCCAGCCGGGCGAACTCCGCCGTCGCCGCCAGGTCCCGGCTCGCCGCCACCCGCGCCGACTGCTCCCCCCCGGCGAACCGGCGGACGGCCTCGTGCAGCCGCCTGACCGGCCCGGCCACCTGCCCGTACTGCCGCACCAACACCCCCGCGACCACCCCGGAAGCCAACATGCCTGCCAACGCCATCAATAACAATGACTGCCGCCAGGACGCCTCCGCCGACCGCTCCGCCGCACCAAGCCGCCGCCGAACCTCGTCGCCGGCTCGCGCCACGTGCACCACCGCCGCCCGGGTCGCGGCCAGTGCCTCGCGGGCCTGGTACGCACTCCGCGCCGCCTCCGCCCGGTCGGCCGCGGCCGTAAAGCTCGCCAGCAGCGCCTCGTCTGCCGGCGGGTCGGCGAGCTTCAGGCGGTCTCGGGCGGCCTGCAGCTCGCGCACGGCCGCCGGGCGGGAGGCCGGGCCGCTCAGGAGCAACCCCTCGGCCGCCCGGGCGTGCGCGCCGGCCTCGTACAGCATGCGAAGCTCCGCCTGCGCAGCCTTCGCCGCGGAGTAGTCCGCCCGCGTGACCCACACGCTCACCACCCCCGCCGCCCCGAGCAACGCCACGGCCAGCAGCAGCCCCGCCGCGTGCAGCGACCACCGCCCGCGCAGCGACACCGCACGACCTGCCGCCGGCGTACGGGTTCCTGGGTTTTGTTCACACGCTGGCGTTTTCACCGCCTGATTATCACCCGATGACGCTTACAAGTCAGCCGCATGCAAAGATTGCAGGCGAGACAAAGGCCCGTGCTATCACCTTCGGCCATGCAATACACGCCCGCCTGCCGCCTTCGTCCATCGCCCGCCGCAAGCCACCTCGTCCGCCGTGGTTTCACGCTCGTGGAGCTACTGGTTGTCATGGGTATCATTGCACTACTCGTAGTTATCCTTCTGCCCTCACTGGCCGGGGCACACGCCGCCGCCAAGACGAGCATCTGCGCCAGCAACATGCGGCAGATCGCCGTCGGCTGGTTCATATACGGCCACAACGGCACCGGCGTGAGCGTGCCGGGCCGCATGGGCAAGACCGCCAACCCCGCCGGCAACAACTACGACGTCGGCAACGGCATGCATTACCGCCCGAGGTGGTTCATCACGCTCGGTGCGCAGTCGGGCGTGTATGCCTACGACACCCCCAGCACCGACCCGGCCGACGACAACACCAAGCACGTCGACAACGAGGTGTTCCTCTGTCCCGAAGCCCCTGAACGTACCAATAATCGCAATTACACCTACGGGTACAACTACCAGTTCCTGGGCAACAGCCGGATGAACGACGCCAAGACGCACTTCATCAACTTCCCGGTGAAAATCAGCCGAATCAACGCGTCCGAAACCGTCCTGGCCGCCGACAGCCTCGGCACGGCCGCGGGCAAGCCGCGCGACCAGCGGACCGGCTACCGCGACGACGGCACGGGCGACCTCTTTGCCGTCGGCAACCACGGCTGGAGCATGGACCCGCCGCGAATGACCGCCACCGGCGACTTCTGCGACAACAAGAACCGCGCCCCGGAACACCGCAGCGGCCCGGAGGCACGCCACGGTGGCAAGGCCAACTTCAGCTTCGCCGACGGGCACGTCGAAGCCGCCGCCGTCACCGACATGGGCTACGGCGTCAACCCCGACGGCAGCTACATGACCGCCGGCCTGAACGTCCACAACAAGCGCTTCAGCGGCAACGGACTTGACCTGGACGCCCCCGACGTGGATTGACCCGGGCGGCATCGAAGCCGGCGTACGCTGCCGGCTAGCAGCCCGCGGCTGTCATTCGCCGGCCGCGGCCCGGGCCACCGTCACCGACGTCACCGCCGTTCCGTCGGTCAGCCGGGCCGTCTGGCTCACCGCGACCCGGTCATTCACGCTCAACCCGCCGCTCACCACCGCTTCCTCGCCCTCGCGCTGGATCACCGTCACACGGCGCTGCTGCGCCTTGCCTTCGGCGACGAGGAACACGCGGTCCGTCCCGGCGAAGCTCACCACGGCCGCCGCCGGAACGCGGTGTGCCGCCGTCGTTCCCACGCGCACGTTCGCCCGCGCGAAACCCCCGGGCCGCAGCAGTCCGTCGTCATTCGGCACCGCCACTTCCAGCTCGAACGTGCGGCTCGCTTCGTCGATCACAGGGCTGATACGGCTGACTGTACCGGCCACTTCTTCGCTCACCCCGCCCACGCTCAACGTCATGTTCTGGCCCTGCTGCACGTCGCTTCCGAAACGCTCCGGCGCAGCGCCGCGGAACCGCAACGGCCGGTCGATCACCAGGTCGAACATCTCCTGCCCCTGAGAGGCCAGCTGCCCGCTCTCGGCCATGCGGCGTGCCACGGCGTAGGTCGTCTGGGGCCCGCCGGCCTGTGGCGCTCGCAGTTCGGTCTGCGCCAGGTTCCGCCGGGCAATAAATAGCTCGCGCTCACGCGTGCGGGCCGACGCCAATGTGGACATCGCCTCGAGGCGGGCCACCTGGTAGTCCTGCTGGGCCACGTCGGCGGCGGTCTGCAGGTCGGCGTACTCCTGCTCGCTGATTAACGGCGGCTCCTGCTCGAAGAGCGACGTCGCCCGCCTGAACCGGGCCTGTGCGTTCTCCGCCTGAAGGCGCGACCGGCGTACCGTCGCGACGTTCGTCACGTCAAAGTCGTCGCCGGGCAGTTCACTCAGGCCCAGGTCGGAGAGTGCCTCCATCAAGGCTGCCTCGCGCTGGGCGACGGTCAGCTCGTAGTCCGTCGGGTCGATCCGTGCGAGCAATGCGCCGGGCTCGACGCGATCACCGAGGTCGACCAGAACCTCCTGCACACGCCCCGCCGCCTGTGCCGATACGACGGTCCGTGCCTCGGGCTGCAGGGTGCCCGTGACCTCGACCGTTCTTGGAATGGTCACGGCGGTGACCGGTGCCGTCTGCAACTCAACCGCCGGCGCTTCGGCCCCGGCACCCTGGCCGCCCCGGCCGGCGTCGGCGGCCTCGCTCTCGCCGCAGCCGCTCACGCCCGCAACCAGAAACAGCATGCCGAGCAAGCAGCCCGCGTACGCAGCACGCGGCACGGACTGCAATCGGCGGGGAACCCGCTTGTTGTGTTGGGGCGTGGGCCTGGGGCGTTGCGTCATGGCGGTCCTCGGATGAATCCGGCGGGAGCGGGCTATCGAATACTGACTCGTCAGTACTGTACACCCTGGTTATCGTAATCTCCGCCGTGCCGGATTCGCGGCATCCGATTACAACCTTTTGCCCGGGACACGCTCTTGCAGAAGTTGGACGAAAACAAGCGTGAGGCCATCTTAACGACCGCCGCCCGGCTGTTTGCCGAACGGCCCTACCACGAGGTACGCCTCGATGACGTGGCCGCCGAGGCGCACGTGGGCAAGGGGACCGTCTACCTCTACTTCGACTGCAAGCAGGACCTTTACCGCTGTGTCGTGCTCGACGGCTTCGACCGGCTGCTGGCCCGCCTGTCGAGCCACATGAGCCCCGGCCGCCACAAGGACGCGTGGGGAACCTTTACGGCACTCGTCGGCGAGCTCGTCGCGTGGGCCAAGGCCTACCCGCACGCCTTCTCGCTCATGCGAAGCGCCGACGAGGCCGCACCCCGCCCCGAGCACGTCGCCCGGCGGAAGGAACTGGCCCGCCTCATCGAGCAGGTCATCCGGCGTGGCGTGGCCTCGGGAGAGTTTGAAGACCCCCGGCCGGACCTTACCGCACAGTTCCTGCCGGCCGCGGTCCGCGCGACGCTCAAGTTCGGCCCGGCACGCGTCTCGACGGACACGCTGTGCGAGCACCTGGTCCGCGTCATCGGTGGCGGCATCCGGAGGAAGGTTTCATGAAGACGCCACGCCCCGGGCCAAGACGCTTGCGTCTGTCGCTGCTCCTGCCCCCGGCTGGCGGGGCTCGCCGGCTGCGCGGTCGATCAGGATGCGGAGGTCGCCATCTACCGCAGCGTGCTGGACGCCGACCCGGACGCCGCCGCCCGCGCCCGCGAGACCGCAGACGCCATCGCCGCCGGTGCACCCGTTTCGCTACGCGAGGCAATGCTGCTGGCCAACGCACAGAACGAAAGCCTTGCGGCACAGGGGGAGCGGTACCTCCGCGAGGTCATCAACCGCAAGCGGGCCGTGGCCGCCTTCCTGCCGACGCTTGACCTGGTGCCGGCCTGGTCCATCCGCGAGAAGGCCGGCGGCGGCGGGAGTGGTGGCGACGGCCTTGAGCCCGACACGGGTGTGGAGGACGAGACCGCCGACGACCGCGGCGGCTCCGAGGACCTCTCCCGCGTGGACGTGACGGCCGAGCTTTCCTGGACGCTCTTTGACGGCTTCCGCCGCGTAAACGCCTACCTGCGTGATACGCAGCAGATCGAAGCGGCGCGGGGGGATCTGCTGGCGTTGCAAGAGACGCTGCTGCTGGACGTGGCCCGGGCCTACTTTCAGGTTTTGCAGAGTGAGCAGGCGGTGCAGGTGCTCGAAGCGAGCCTGACCACGCAGGCCGAGCGGCTGCGGGAGGCCCGTGGCCGCGTGGCCGCCGGGCTGGCCAGCCCGCTGGCCGAGGCACAGATCGCCGCCCAGCGTTCGGCGACGCGCAGCCAGCTCCTGGCAGCGCAGCGCGAGGTGACGCAGCTTCGGGCCGCGCTGACCCAACTGGTGGGCACGCCGCTGTACGACGCCGCATTGCTTGAAAGCCCCGCGGACGTGCTGCCCGATGCCCTGCCGCCGCTGCCGGCGCTGCTGGAAGCCGCCGAGGCCAACCGCGCCGACCTGGCCGCCGCATTGGCCGCGACGCAGGCCGCCCGCAGCCAGGTGGAGGTCGCCGTCGGCCAGTACTACCCGAGCGTCGCCGTGGATTTCACGACATTTCTCTACCGCGAAAGTGAGCCGACGGAGCGGGACTGGGAGGCGTTTTTTCAGGCAAACATTCCGATTTTCGCTGCTGGCCGCATCCGTGCGGACGTGCGCGAGGCGTGGAGTTTCTTTCGCGAGTCCGTTTTGCTTTCGCAGTTGTTGCGGCGTTCGATTGCGGTGGAAGTACGCCAGGCCTACGCCGCGGCCAGTATCAGCGACGAGCGCCTCGCAGAGGCGCGCACCCAGTTGGCCGCTGCCGAGCAGGCACTCCGCCAGGCGGAGGAGAGCTACCGGGCCGGCATTGCCACGAACCTGGAGCGGGTGGCGGCACAGGAGGCCTTGCTGGAGGCGCAACTGCTGCTGACGAGTGAGGCGTTCAACAGGCAGATTTTCCGGCTGGAATTGCTACGCGCCACCGGCCGGCTTCGGGAGTGGCTCGAAGGCCAGCCGCCCGACCCGATCTGATTCACGACCACGGCACCACGGCGTCACCTTGTGGTGGCCCGGCTACCGGCCCGAAGGTACACATGAAGAAGTTCATCGACACATTCATCGACCGCCCCGTCTTCGCCGCGATGATCGTCCTGGCGCTGATGGTGGTGGGCTCGGCCGCTTACTTCAACCTCGGCGTGGACCGCTTCCCGAGTGTGGACCTTCCGACGGTCAGCGTGCGAACGAGCCTACCGGGCGCGAGCCCGGAGGAGGCCGAGGAGGAACTCGCCAAGCCGCTCGAAGAGGCGGTCAATACGGTCGCCGGCATCGACGAGCTTCGCGCGATCGTCGGCAACGGCAACGCGGTGATCATCGCTCAGTTCGAGCTGAACCGCGACATCGATACCGCCGCCCAGGACGTGCGCGACAAGGTCGCCGCCGTGGTCCGTAACCTGCCGGACGACGCCACGCCGCCGGTCATCAGCAAGTTCGACAACGACGACGAGCCGGTCATCGAGTATGTGCTCTCCGGCGACAGGACGCTGCGGGAACTGACGGAAATCGCCGACAAACTCGTGAAAGTACAGCTGGAGCGGTCTCCCGGCGTCGGCGAGGTGTCGCTCCGCGGCGAGACGCAGCGGACGATGAACGTGGAGATCGACGCCGAGCGGCTCGCGGCCTACAAGCTGCCCGTCACGGCGGTGCGCGACGCCATTGTGCAGGCCAACAGCGACGTGCCCGGCGGCAACCTCTCCGGGCCGGAGCAGGAGCGGTCGCTGCGGACGATGGGCCGCCTGAGCGATGCCGAGGCCTTCGGCAACGTGGTGGTGGCACGGGTCAACGGCGCGCCGGTCCGCGTACGCGACGTCGCCACCGTGACCGACGGCACGGCGGAGCAGCGGTCCGTCTCCCGGCTCGACGGCCGGCCCGCCGTGAAGCTGGAAGTCCGCCGGCAGAGCGGCGCGAACACCATCGAAGTGATCGAAGGCGTCAAGGCCGCCGCCGAGCGTGTGCAGGCCCAACTGCCGCCCGGCGTCACCATGCTGCCCATCCGCGACCAGTCGTCGTACATCTACACCGCGCTCCACGAGATCAACATCCACCTGGTGCTCGGCAGCATTCTGGCCTGCTGCGTCGTGCTCTTCTTCACGCGGAGCTGGCGGAGCACCGTCATCGCCGGCGTGGCAATTCCCGCGTCCGTCATCGCGACCTTCGCCATGATGTGGGTGCTCGATTTCACGCTCAACAGCGTCACGATGCTGGCACTGGTGCTGATGGTCGGCATCGTCATCGACGACGCGATCGTCGTGCTCGAAAACATCTTCCGGTTCGTCGAGGAGAAGCAGCTTTCGCCCATGGAGGCGGCCCGGCAGGGCACGCTGGAGATCGCACCGGCCGTGCTGGCCACCACGCTCTCGCTGGCGGTCATCTTCGTGCCGGTCAGCTTTATGAGCAGTATTTCCGGGCGGTTTCTCTACCAGTTCGGCATCACCGCGGCGGTGGCGGTCATGGTCAGCCTGCTGGTGAGCTTCATCCTCACCCCGACACTCGCGGCACGCATGTTCCGCCGCGAGCAGATGACCAAAGAGGCCGCAGACGCCGGCGGCCCGGCCAGCCGCCGCGGCTTCTACGGCTACATCGACCGCGCGTACACCTGGATGCTCGTGTGGGTGATGAAGCACCGCGTCATCACCGCCGGCGTGGCACTGTGCGTCATGGCCAGCAGTTACGTCCTCCTGCAGTACGTGCAGCTTGGCTTCCTGCCACAGGGCGTCGACCAGGCCGAGTTCCGCCTCGACGTAGAAGGCCCGCAGGGCACCACCTTCGAGCAGATGAACGCCGTCATGCTCGCCATCGAGGAGGACCTGGCAAAGATCGACCGCATCGAGAGCGTCCTCGTCGACGCCGGCGGCGGCTGGCTCGGCGGCGTGAACAGCGGCGACGCCCACATCAGCCTCGCGCCACACTCCGAACGCTACCCGAGTGTCGAGCGGTTCTTCGCCGGCCTCTTCCGCGGCGACGTCAAAGCCGCCTGGCAGGGCAACTATACGCAGACCGACGTGATGGACGAGGTCCGCCGAGCAATGGGCAAGTACCGAAACTCCGGCTTCCAAGTGCGCGTACGCGACTACGGCGGCTTCCGCATCGGCGGCGGGAACTTCGACATCGATTTCGCCATTTCCGGGCCCAATCTCGATAATCTCGCCACCTACGCCGACGAGCTGAGCACCCGCGCACAAGCCATCGGCGGCATCCAGAACCTGGACGTCACGCTCGAACTCAACCAGCCTGAACTCCGCATCAACCTCGACCGGGAACGCGCCGCCGACCTGGGCATCAGCCCGCGCGACATCGGCACCGCCGTACGCCTGCTCGTCGGCGGCGACGAGGACATCAGCCAGTACCGCGACCCGGCCACCAACGAAAACTACGACGTACGCCTCCGCCTCCGCCCCGAGGACCGACGCAACGAGACCCAGGTCAGCAACCTGCTGCTGGCCAGCCGCGACGGCCGGCCCGTGGAGCTACGCGGGCTTGCGAGCATCGAAGAAACAACCACCGCCAGCCGCATCGACCGCCTCGACCGAAGCCGCATCGCACGCGTACGCGGCAGCGTCGCACCGGGGTACAGCCTTGCCGAACGGACCGATGCACTCGTCGCCGCGTTCGAGCAGATGAACACGCCCCCCGCCTACAGCGTGAGCGTGCGCGGCGCCGGCCGGGAGTTTGAACGCACGTACACCGAGTTCCTGCTGGCGTTCGCGCTGTCGGTCGTCTTCATGTACATGATCCTGCCCAGCCAGTACGAACACCTGGTGCACCCGATCACCATCCTGCTCTCGCTCCCGCTTGCGGTGCCGTTCGCCCTCTTGAGCCTGCTGCTGGCGGGCGAGCAACTCAACCTATACTCGGCGTTGGGCATCCTGGTGCTGTTCGGCGTGGTGAAGAAGAACTCCATCCTTCAGATCGACCACATCAACCACCTGCGGCGGGAGGGGTACGAGCGGTTCGACGCCATCATCCAGGGCAACCGCGACCGCCTCCGCCCGATCCTGATGACGACGCTCTCGCTCGTGGCAGGCATGCTGCCGCTGTGGCTCGGCACCGGCCCCGGCGCAGAGGAACGGCGTGCGGTGGCCGTCGTCGTCATCGGCGGGCAGAGCCTTTCTCTGCTGCTGACGCTGCTGGTCACGCCCGTCGCCTACTCGCTGCTGGACGACGCGGGCACGCTGGTGCGCAAGGCCTTCGCCGGCGGCCGACAACTCGCCGGCGGCACAGGTGGTGGCGCAAGCACGCCGGCCGTGGCCCGCGACCCGCAGCAGCCGTGACGCGACGGGTGCGGGCCTTTGGCCACCCCGCGTCAGCCTCACGCCGTCGCAGCGGCACGTGCTTTCTGGGCTTTGTCGGCGTCCAGCACACTCGCGTCGCTCGAAGCCCGCAACTGCTCCACCGAGCGCGTCTCGATCCGCGCCGCACCCTGAAAGCCCTCACGCAGCCGGACGCGCGTCCCGGCCGCCGCGTGGGCGGCCAGGTTCTTTTCCGCCGCCGCAACCGCACCGCTCGCCATGAACTGCGGCAGCCACTGGGCCTGCGCCACCAGCATCTCGTCGGTCATCTGCCAGATCTCTTCCGGGTCGCACACCGCGGCCGTCAGCGGGTCGTGCAGCATCGCTTGCTTCAGCAGCATCGCGTCGCCGCGAATGGCCGCCTCCATCGCCATCTGCTGCACGCGCACGCTCGCCGAGCACGTCGCGGCACAGGCCGGCGGCAACTCGCCCACCACCGGCAACTGGATGCCCGTCCGGTCCACGTACCCGGGGATCTCAATGCAGCAGCCGTCCGGCAGGTTGCGAATGTGCCCGCGGTTCATCACGTTGAAGTGCCCGCGGTAGACCCGGCCGGTCTCCAGCCCTTCGATGATCCAACTGCCGTGCTCCTCACTGCGCTTGTCCTGCCCGATGGCCGGCGGCTCCTCCGCCAGCCACTTGGGGAAATCACTCTCGAACCAGTTCCGCCCTTCCGTGCAGACGCGCAGGTAGCCGCCGGTCTCGCCATTGATCCATGTGCTTAAGTCGAGCCAGCGTTCGGCCTCGGCCGGGCCGGCTTCGGTGGCCAGTCGCTTGCGGTACCAGGGCACGTACTCGCTCAGGTGGCCGTTGCTTTCGGTGCTGTAGAAGCCGAACCGCTTGAGCACATCGACACGCACCTTCTCCGTCCGCTGGAACGTCGGGTGACTTGCGAACAGGTCCGGCAGCAGCGGGATCATGTCGTGCGTGCCGCCGGCCTCGTCGCGCCACGTCGCCTGCACGCACCATGTCTGGTGGTTGATGCCGGCGAAGACGGTCTGCACGTCGTGCTTCGTGAGCGCCTTCTCCTCGGCCAGCAGGCCCTGCTGGCGCGCCCACATCTGCGTGCACTGCACGACCTGCCAGTGGGCCCCCTGTACGCCGTGGCACAGGCCGACGGTCTTCACGCCGCCGTAGGCGTTGCAGGCCCATGTGTTCATGGCCATGGGGTTTGCGTAGTTGAGGAACAGCGCCCCGGGCTTCGCCACCGCCTTGATGTCGTTGCAAATTGCCAGAAGCTCATGGACGGTGCGCTGCGCGTACATGATGCCGCCGGCACAGAGCGTGTCCCCGACGCACTGGTCGATGCCGTACTTGAGCGGAATGCTGATGTCCGTCTCGAACGCCTCCAGCCCGCCCTGGCGGATGGTGCACAGCACATAACTTGCGTCCTTGAAGGCCTCTCGGCGGTCGGTGGATGCGGTGACCCTGGCCGGCAGGCGGTTGTGCTCGATGTCCCGCCGGACGAGCTGCTCCACCATCTGCAGGTTGTGTTGTGACACGTCGTGGAGTGCAAAGTGCGTGTCGGCAAGCTCCGGCACGCCCAGCACGTCGCGGACGAGTTTTCGCGTGAAGCCGATCGAGCCGGCACCGGTCATGGCGATCTTGATCATGGTCGTTTCCTTCTGCGTTCCTGGCGAAGTTCCGTTCGCCCCGGGGTTCAACTGTCGATGCGTGAATTGTGCTGGCAGACGTCGGTCCCCTGCAATAGTCTGACCGTGCGATGGATAGTCGATTTGTGACACTCACCCGGTCGCTCGCGCGGGCACGCTCGCGGGCCGAGGTGCCCACGGGCACGTCCGCCGGGCGGGCGAGGACGCCGACGGCGGTGGCCCACCTGCCCGCGCTGTCGCCGGAACTCGAACTCTACGCCGGCCACGAGACCCGCCACGACACCAGCTACCGCTGGCACGGCCTGCGTCGCGGCGTCCGCAGGCCGATGGCCGTGCTGCAGTACACGCTCGACGGCGAGGGCCTATTCGAGACGCCCGCCGGCGGCCGACGCCTGCTGCCCGGCTCGCTCTTCGTCGCCCTCGTCCCGTCGGACCACTGCTACAGCCTCCCGCCGACGTCTGGCCGGTGGGGCTTCTTCTGGGTCATCGTGCATCACGCGTACGTCCTGCAGCGGCTGGAGCAGGCGGTCGCGCGGGCCGGGTGCGTGTGGGACGTGCCGCCGAACGCCGGGCTGGTCACGGCGATGCGTGTGCTCTACGCCGCCGCCCTCGAACACGACCCCGACCCGACGACGCGCGAGCGGCACCTGTTCGAGCTGGTCCTGCAGGCCGACCGCCACCTGGCGAGTGTGCCCGAACGCGCCGAGGCCCGCCGGCTGCTGGCGCTGGTGCGACGCGAGACGATGAACGCGCTGGCCGGCAGCGGCGCGGTTACTGGTGGCGGCAGCGGTACGAGCGCCGCCGCCCCGGACGTCGCCGCCCTCGCCGCGGCCGCGGGGGAGCCGAGCCGCTCGGCCTTCAGCCACCGCTTCCGCCGCCTCACCGGGCAAACGCCCGCGGCGTACGCGCGGCAACTGCGCCTGCAGGCCGCCCGCCGCCTGCTGCAAACCACCGACGCCCCGTTGAAGTCCGTGGCCGGCCGGTGCGGCTTCGCGGACGCCAACCACCTGTGCAAAGCCTTCGCCCGCACCTACGGCACCAGCCCCGCCGCCTGGCGTGCCCTGGTCCGCCCGGGGTGATGCGGCGCGGGTCAGTACCAGGGTGCAGTAGCAGGGAGCAGGGGAGGCAGCAGGGGTACAGACAGCAGGCGAGCCTTCGGGTGACGCTCGCTGCCTGACGCCCCTCTGACGCTTCGTGCCTCCGTGCCTCGTCTTCCCCTTGACCTTCAACGACCACCGATCGACCCGCGTCGGGCACGATTGCGCTTGACGCGAAGGAATCTGCGGGCTATTTTCAATAACGTTACAGGAAACGAGGTGGTCGGTTGGCAACGCTCCGTGAGATAGCCCGTGAAGCCAACGTCTCTGTGGGGACGGTCAGCAGCGTTCTGAACGGAAAGTTGAAGGAAAACCGTCCTTCATCCCGTTCCAACGCGGCCCGAATCCGGGCGATCGCCGACGAGCTGGGTTATCGGCCGAACGCCGCAGCTCGGGCGATGCGGAGCCGGCGGACGTGGCAGATCGGGGTACTTATCCGGAACGATTCGGATGATCCGCTCACCCACCCCGCGCTGTTCGAGACGATCATGGGCATCAATCAGAGCCTGGAAGCGGCCGGGCTCGTCGTGAGCCTGATTCGTGCCCATGACCTCTCTCGGAGCGAGCGACCGCTGAAGAAGGCCTCAGTGCGGCCCTCGGCCGACGCCGGCGGGCTGTCGGCGAGCCGTGCACTGCGCGAACAGATGCTCGACGGCATGCTCGTGCTGTCCGAGATACCCGTCGAACTCGTCGATCCGATCGCCGCGGCCGTACCCCACGTCGTGTGGGTCGAGTCGGGCAACTGGGCCGATCAGGGGCACCTGCGACGGGACGAGCGGCGTAGCGGGCGACTCTGCGCGCAGAATCTCATCAAGCTCGGCTACCGGGAGTTGGTTTTCCTCGACCTGTGGCCGTGGGACGAACGCCCGGCCGTGAAGCAGAACTACTTCCGGCAGTTGCTGCCGTCCTACAGCCACATCGACCGCCTGGCCGGCGTCAGCGAGGTGGCCGCAGAGGCCGACGTGCCGCTGCGTACCCACCGCATGACCTACGGCGACCCGGTGAGCGAGCGCGCTGCGCCGAGCCTGATGCGGACTCTTCGGCCTGACGTCGGCGTGATCGCACCTCAGGCCTACCAGGCACGTTGGTTCGCCCACCGCGTGGCCGAGGACGGCATGACCGCACCGCGCGACTTTGGCCTGTGCTGCTGTGACGACTCGCACGACCTGGGCTCGATGTGGCCCGCGCTCAGCCGCGTCAGCTTCGACCGCTACGGCCTGGGCAAGCTCGCGGCCGAGATGATGCTTCGAGCGCTTCATGAACCTGATTCAGACAATCCAAGCCGCGTCGTACGCGGTGAGTGGCTCCCGGGGAAGACGGCCCGGAAGCTCAATACCTGACCCGGCAAGCGGTCACTCGTGCTTGCCCGCATACTTCTGGAGGATTCCGATGCATCGCAAGAACTACGCGGCAATGGCCGCATTCGCCGTGACCTTTGGCGCGGGGCTTCCCGCGCTGGCCGCAACGGTGACGTTCGCCGGTCAGACGTTCGACAACGAAGAGGCGTTGCAGTGGCGCACGCCGGGTTACACCAAGACACTCGACCTCGACGGCGACAACGTCTACGGGTCCTCCGGCTACATCGCGTTCGCGACGACGCCGGTCGGTGGCACCTTCGTTAGTTCCTACCCGGCTACGCCGAACTTCGCCTTTACGATGAGCGGCGCGGGGGCGACCGCGTCGAACCCGGCCGGCATGACGACGCTGGCCAGCCTGCCGGGGGACATGACCGTTTCCGACGGCTCGCTTGTGCTCAACGGTGCCGCCGCCGCGGGCGTTAGTGCCGGCTTCTACGGCTTCATCGACGACCCGACGGGCACCGGTGACCTGGGCGTGGGCTTCGCCGTGCGTAACACCTTCGGGAACGGCCCGACCGGGGTCGCCGGCAACGTGATGAACTTTGTCGTCGGTGCGAACACGCCCGGGGCCGGTAACCCGCTGGCGACGATGCGGCTCGGCCTGCTGCTGGTCAATGACACGTTCGCAGTCGCCGACTTTACGCGCGTTCAGTCCGCCACGAGCAACACCGGTTTCGTCGAGAACTTCGCCGGCGACTTCGGCGAGACGGTCATGATGTTCGACGTGACCGACTACGCCGCCGGCGACGTCATCGAGGTCTGGCTGCAGGGACGCTCGGACCGGGTGGGCATCACCGGCGTCACGTTCGACGTCGTCATTCCTGAGCCTGCTTCGACGGCACTTCTGCTTCCGCTGCTCGCAGCCGGGCGTCGTCGTCGCGCCTGACCCGCCAAACTCGCCGCCGCCGCCTCGACCTTCTCGAGGCGGCGGCCGGCCTGGACGAAGGAGAACGTCTTGATCCGATTCAGCATGCTCCTGGCCGCCGCGTTCCTCGCACCGACCTGCCTCGCAGCCGTGTTGGCGGACGAAGCGCCCGTGGTCACGGTTGTGGAGTTCGGTACGACCCCCGCCTTCACCCACGGCGGCTGGTCCGAGGCGAAACCGGGGGCCGACGGCGCACTACACGTCACCGGCAGCGACAAGGGCGGACTGATCGTCAACCTCAAGCCCCCGGCCGACCTGTCGGCACGCGGCGACGACCGGCTTTTACTAACGGCCCGACGCGGTCAGGGTTTCAACAACCAGTCGGCCGCCTTCACCCACGTCATCCTTCGCGACGCCGACGGGACGACCAAGTCATTCAAGTTCAACAACTGGCACTTCCCCACGTATGCCGAGGGGAATGCCACCGTCGCATCCGAAGTCACCGTCACTGAGGCGACCGTTCAAGCCGATAAAGGGGATGACACATTCGACCTTGCCACGGTCGTCGTGATCGAGGTCAAGGGCAACTACAGCGACCGCGACTATGCCATGGTTCTGGAGCAACTCGGCACCGGAACCGCAGACGCACGGTAGTGCTTCTGGCCAGCGCGCCTTACCGGCGAAGGAGTTGATCTATGAAACGGAACACTTGCAAACCGACGGGGTTCACACTGGTAGAGCTGTTGGTCGTTATCGGGGTGATCGCGTTGCTCATATCCATCCTGTTGCCCACGCTGTCGGCGGCCCGCGAGGCGGCGAACCAGGTGGCCTGCCAGTCGAACCTGCGGACGGTCGGGCAGGGCCTTGTTCTCTACGCCGGTGAGTCGCGCGGGTCGTTGCCCTACGGCTTCTGGCCGGGCGGGGCGGACGGCGTCACGAATGACTACGCCCTCCAGTACGACTGGCCGTTGAAGATTCAGTCAATGCTGGGCGACACCGCTGACAACCGCCAGGCCGCCGACGGGCAGGACTACCTCGACCAGCGGCTCCGGGACATTTTCCGGTGCCCCACCGCCGACCGGGACCTGCCGCAGCCGCACCTGATGAGCCACCCGCGGCTCATGCCCCGAAGCAACACCCCGGACCGGTACACGCCCACACCGACCGACTACCTCAAGCCGTACCGGCTTTCCAGGATTCAGCGTTCCAGCGAGATCGCTCTCATCTTCGACGCGTCCCAGGCCGCACCGAACCCCACCGCCACGCCGGGGCCGAGCGTCGCCGAGCGCCTCGACGACTGGTACATCTACTTCGACGGCCGCGCGTTCGTGAAGGTCGACTGGACCACCGACGACGCGGACCCGATCAACGTCGGCATGAACCGTGACGGCGTGGGCCACGATCAGAACATCCGCTATCGGCACCGCGGCGACACGGCCACGAACGTGCTCTTCGCCGACGGGCACGTCGCCGACGACCGGATCGGCGCGTTCAACGGCACGCACTTCTGGTCCGGCGCACTAACCGGCCAGAACTTCCGGCTCGAATTCCCGAATTGAAACCATACTTCGGCACACCCGAGTCACATTTGAACTGGAGAGAATGATGATGCGGTGGATCCTCTGCCTGTCATTGGTGTTGTCGTGCAGCATAGCGGCCGCGGGCGAACGACCTTTCGGCCCGGATGATGCGCCGCGCGTCGTCCGCGTCGGCCCGGCCGGGCCGGCGGTGCTCGCCGTTCACGTTCACGCACAGGCGCGTCTCCCGCGTGGACAGGAGCCGTACGCGTCCCAGCCGGGCGACCGCGTGCTCGAGAATGGCGGGGCCGTCCTGCTTGAAAGAGACGGCCAGGTCATCGGCGCGCTCGTCGGCCGCGACCGCAGCACCATCAAGCCGTTCGACGAGCTCGTCGGCAAGCCGATGAACCTCGCCGCCGCGGACGAGCCGGCGTCGTACCAACTCATCGGCCCGCAGGACCCGAGCGACCATCAGCAGCCCGTCAGTGTCGCAAGAAAATCCAAGCCGCGCGACGTCGCCGAGGTCGCCTGGTGGCATTGGCGGTTCCCGTCGGAGCACGTCATCTACCTCACGTTCCCGCACGAGCTTTCGCCCGGCGGCGCGTACGAGCTTCGCTTCCCGGGCCTCGGGATCGAGCCCGTCGCCTTCACCTACGCCCCGCACGCCATGCACGGCGAGGCCGTCCACATCACACACGTCGGCTTCGCACCGACGGACCCGGTGAAGCTCGGCTTCGTCTCCCACTGGACGGGGGACGGCGGCCCGTCGCCGCACGTCCGCGAGGGGCTCGGCTGGCAGGTCGTCGACGACCAGACGGGCCAGGCACACGCCACCGGCACCACGAAGCTTCGCCTCGCCGCCGAGGACGAAACCGGAGAAACCCGCGGCCGAAACTACAACCGCGTGAACGTCTACGCCTGCGACTTCTCCGAACTGACCCGGCCCGGGACCTACCGACTCGTCGTCGATACGCTCGGCAGTTCACTGCCCTTCACCATCGGCACGGACGTCTACCGCGAGCCGGCCTTCATCGCGCTGCGGGGCCTTTACCACCACCGCAGCGGTATACAACTTCGGCCGCCGTACACGACCTTTAACCGCCCCCGGCCGATGCACCCGGACGACACGCCCGTCCTTCAGGCGGGCACCACGCTCTACCCCCTGTGGGAGGGTCAGCCGGACGGGCAGGCGGCCGTCTTCACCCGCATCGTCGAGACCCTCACCGACGAGCACGTCCCCCAGGCCTTTGGCGGCTACATGGACGCCGGCGACTGGGACCGTCGCGTGCAGCACCTGTCGGCCTCCCGGCTGCTGCTCGAACTGGCCGAGCTTTACCCGGCCTTCGCCGCCGAACTGAACCTCAACCTGCCCGAGAGCGACAACGACCTGCCCGACGTCATCGACGAGGCGATCTTCGGGCTGGATGTGTACCGGCGGCTCCAGCGGGCCGACGGTGCCGTCAGCGGCGGGATCGAGTCGACCGAGCACCCCGTCCAGGGCGAGGCGAGCTGGCAGGAGTCCCTGCCGATCGCGGTCTTTGCCCCCGACCCGCTGAGCAGCCTCCAGTACGCCGCCGTGGCCGCACAGGCCGCCCGCGTCCTGAACGCCCACGACGATTCTCGCAGCCTCCTCTTCGCCGAGAGCGCGGTCAACGCCACGACCTGGGCACTGGCCGAGTTGCAGCGTCGCGACGCCGACCTGCGCGACGCTTTCCGCTACGAGGTCCGCGACGCGAAGAACGCCGCCGCGGTCGAGCTCTACCGGCTGACCGGCGAGGCCCACTGGCACGAACTGTTCCTGGAGACGACCGTCTTCGCCGGCGACCGGCCCGAGGGCCTGCCCTGGGCGTGGGAAAGCCACGACCAGCGCGACGCCGCCTTCAGCTACGTCATGACGAAGCGGCCGACGGACGCCGCCGTCCGGCAGGCCGCCTTGTCGGCCACTCTCCGCGAGGCCGGGCAGCGAGGGGCCATGACCCGCACCAGCGGCTTCGCCTGGGCGAGCGAGCCCAACGCGTGGGTCGGCTGGGGCCGCGTCACCGCGCCGGACACGCCCAGCGTCGCACGGGCCTACTACCTCACCGGCGACGATTCGCACCGCGCGACGCTCGTCCGCCAGGCACAGTTCGTCATGGGGGCCAACCCGGCCAACCTCTCGATGACGACGGGCATCGGCCACCGCTACCCGCAGAACCCGCTGCACTTTGACAGCCGCGTTACCGCACAGCCGGCGCCGCCGGGCATCACCGTCTACGGCCCGCTGGACACCCGCGAGTATGGCACCAAGTACTGGACACTCAAACGCCTAGACGAAGCCGGCGCCGTCCACCCCCCGGTGCCGGACTGGCCGACGACCGAAGCTTACTTCGACGTGTTCAAGTTCCCCGCGTCGAACGAGTACACCATCCACCAGACGATCGCCCCCGTGGCCTACCACCTCGCCACGCTCGCCGCAGTCGCCGCAGTCGCCGCAGTCGCCGAGGGTGAGGGTGAGGGTGAGGGGCAGACCGTGGACGATGGGGACTGAAGCTATTGCGATCAACCCGTGTCGTGTCATCGGGGGTTCTGTGCGGTGCGGAGGGGTCGGGTTCGGGAAAGGGGAAGAAAAATCGTCGGCTTAAAAGTCGGCAATTCTTGCATCATCCGGCCCGGCGGATAGCTTGTGGACTTCACGCCCTGGACGGGCGAATTCACTCGCTACAGGAGGTAGCCAACATGTCGTGCCGAAAGTTGTCCAACTGGTTGTGTGTGCTCGCCTTGACAGGTACGTCGGGGGCGACGCTCGTCGTCGGCTCGGGGTGTGCCGAGGTGATGACCTACGGGAAGCAGTCTCGGGCGCAGGGCATCTCGTTTTACGAGTCCGGGCAGTACACGGACGCGGCCGGGGCGTTTCGCAACGCCGTGCGGCAGCGGCCGCACGACTACCCGAGCCACTACTACCTGGGCCTGACCTACGAAAAAATGGGCATGGACTCCCAGGCCCTGCAAAGCTACGGCACCGCGCTGGACGTGATGCGGCTGACCAGCGAAGGCCGCGAAGACACCGCGTTTCGCGACCAGGTGACCGACGCCTACGCCAAGGCGGTGGCCCGCCACCCGCAGGCGGACCAGCTCATCGACAACCTCGTGAGCCGCGCCCGCCGAACCGACGACCCGCAGGCCTACCTGCTGCTGGCCCGCACGCACGCCGCCCGCGGCGACGCGGAGTCTGCACTGGAAGCCTACGACCGCGGGGCGGCCATGGCACCCAACGACGCATCGCTGGCCAGGAGCCACGGCATGTACCTGCGGACCCTGCAGCAGCACGACCGCGCCCGCGCCGTCCTCGGCCGGGCCTACAGCCTCGACCCGACGGACACCCAGACCGCCGACGCACTCCGCTCGATGGGCGTGGTGCCCGGCCCGAGCCTGAAGCCGGCCGACGAACTCGCCAGGCCGGTGATGCCCAACGGCCCCCTGCCGGACCTGGAACTGCGGATCACGGGCATCGGCGAGGCACCCGCCGGCGGGCAGTAGAAGCGGGCGGGGGCAGGCTTGGGCCAATGACCGAGCCGGGCGGGCCTGCCGAGCCGGCCGGGCCGGGCCGAGCCCGTGTAACTGAGGCGGACTTTATTGCCGCGGCTTTCATAGTTGCTTGCGCCGCCGTTGTCGTACTCGCCGTTGTCGTACTCGCCGTTGTCGTCGTCGTATCGGGAATTATAGTCGCCCGCTTTGTGGCCGCCCGTTTATAGTCGTCGGTTTCATAGTTGACTGGCTTTGCACCTGCCGGAGTGGGCCCATGACCGACGCGGACGTGTTGATCTGGGGTGAGCACCCGGCCGGGCACGTGCTGGGGTTGCTGCTGGCGTCTGCGGGGGTGAGGTGCATCAGCGCGTCGGACCCGAAGGCGGCGGTGTCAGAGGGGGTGGACGGCTCGGGGCTGGCGTTGCTTAACGAGCAGTTTTTCAGGCTGGACGCGCGGCTGGCGGGGCTGGCGGGCCGGGTCGGCGGCGAGCCGGTGGCCGGGCTGCTCTACCTGGCGGAGCCGGGGCGGTCGGCGGCGTACGAGCTCGAGACTTCGGCGGGTTCGGTCGGGGCGCGGGCGGTCTCGGCGGAGGCGGTGCGCGACGGGTGCCGGGCCCTTGCTGTTGCGGCCGGGGTCGCCCGGCCGGCGAGCGGGGACTTTGCCCTCGATTCAGTGGACGAAACTGGACTTTCGGTGCGAATTGGGGGGACAAAGCTGCGGATTCGTTTGCTGATTCTGGCAAATGCGGTGCATTTTGAGGTCGCAAAGCAGCTCAATCTGGACGAACCGCACCTGTCCCGGACGCGGCGGGCGAGCGTGATGCTCGACCCGGCCGACGTCGAGACGACCCGGACCGCCACCGCGCACGGACGGATGGTGCCGATCGCCCTGGACCTGATGAAGCAACTTTTCACAGGCCGGCTGCTGCAGGCCGGCGGGTTGGCCGTGGCCAGCGTGGACGTGCCCGCCGAGGCCGCCGGCCGGCACGATCCCGAGGCGGTTTTGCAGCATTTCCTGCACTTATTGCACAAACAGGGTGTGCTGAACCGCCTGCCGAAGGCGGGTGCGGGGGTGATGATGAGCCAGTTCGACGCGGCCGGGGCGCTGCAGCGGGAAGGCGTGGGCGACCGCACGCTGTGCATCGGCCCGGCCGGGGGGTTTTACAGCAGCAGCGGCGAGGACCTTTACCCGGGGGCGTGGTCGGCGGTTTTTGCGTCAAAAACCCTTCAAAAAGCCCTGAAATCGGAACACCCGCAGGACGAGCTTCGAGGCTTCCGCACGGCCTGGGGCGCGAGCCTGGGCGAGTACCTGCAGGGCCCCCAGCAGAACCTGCGGTTTCTGGAGTCGATGGTCTTTGACAACCCGCAGATGGCCAGGCGCCTGGCCGAGGCGATCCTGGGCGGCCGGAGCGTGATCCGGTGAGGCGGCAGATGTCGCCGACTGGGCGGCAGAAAATTCGGGATTATCGGGCCTGTTGTCGTAAGTGCCTGTACTGAAAGCGGTTACAAAATGTGTTATCGGACCGGATTCGTTCAAGTTCTGCGCGACGGGTGGTCGATAGCAAACTAGGCCCGCGTTGCAGCCGGAGTTGGCTGTGGCAAAGGCAGCGGCAAATCGGTGCCGCCTTTACGGTCAGAAAGGCAGGAGTCGCATGAGTCAGATCAATGGTTTGAACCCCACGTATAACGTCCAGCGTACCCAGCAGACGGCCAAGCCCGCCGAGGCCGCCGCCGCCTCGGACGTCGCCAAGCCCGCCCGCGCCGCCGACCGCCTGGAGCTTTCCGGCGCTGCCGGTGCCCTGGCATCGCTCAAGGCCAACGACGTCCGGACGGACAAGGTCAATGACATCCGTGCCCAGATCGAGGCGGGCACTTACCTGACCGACGAAAAGCTCGACGCCGCCGCGGACAGGATGCTCGATGACGTGCTGTAACGCGTCTAAAACCCTTTGAAAACGCTGTCGGGAGCGAAGTGGTCGCGGTACGGGCGGTCGCTTCGCTCCCGGCTGTTTCCGGTAGCCTACGGTAGTCTGGCATGTTCAGCATCCGCATCAGTACGGTCTTCAGTGCTGCCCACGCCCTTCGCCTGCCGGACGGCTCGCTCGAGCCGCTGCACGGGCACAACTGGCGTGTCGAGGTGCAGGTGGAGGCCGACGACCTGGACGCGATGGGCACGGTGATGGACTTCCACCAGCTGGAGTCGTCTCTGCAGGCGGTGGTCGCGCCGATGCACAATGCCAATTTGAACGATTTGCCTGAGTTTTCCGAGAGAAACCCGTCGGCGGAACTGGTTGCACTGACGATCGCCGAGCGGCTGGTCTTGCCAGAGCACGTGCGGCTGGGCCGGGTGCGCGTCGAGGAGGCCGCCGGCTGCCAGGCGACCTACATTCCGGGCCGCCCCCCGGCGGATCCGCGTTGATTCAACCTGCTGGCACTCATACAGTTGCTTCGTTCCTAGGCTGTTTATCTCACGGGAGGTCCTGGTGGGCTGTGACGACTGCAAAAAGCCAAAAACCGTACACCTGACCGAAATCAAGAACGGCAAACAGGTCGAAAAACACCTTTGCGCCGATTGCCCCAAGCTCCAGGAAGAGGGCATGGCCGTGAAGAGCCAGCACACGCCCATCAACGAGCTGCTGACCAACTTCGTGATGGCCACGCACAGCGGCATCCAGCAGCAGGCCGCGGCCTGCGAGAACTGCGGGCTCACCTGGGCGGAGTTCCGCCAGAGCGGCCTGCTGGGTTGCCCCAATGATTACGACGTTTTCGAGCGTGAGCTTGCGCCGCTGCTTCAGCGTGCCCACGAGGGCGCGACGCATCACGTCGGCAAGGTGCCGCAGCGTCGCGGCGGCGTGGGCGTGCCGGCCAAGCGTGTCCAGCACGACCTGATTCGGCTTCGGCGGGATCTGGCGGACGCCGTCGAGCGGGAGGACTACGAAACGGCCGCGGCGATTCGAGACAAGATCAAACAGGCCGAATCGCAGGCGGTCGGCAGCCGACGTAAGCCGAAAAAGGCCTGATTTTCGTTGCCTTTTCGATTGTCACGGAAGACCGTCTCGCGAGAACCTCCATGAAGCAGATCAAGCTAACTGACCTCACGCAGCGTGCCGGCGAATGGCTCCGTGGCAGCGGGCCGATGAGTGAGGTCGTCATCAGTTCCCGCATCCGGCTGGCTCGCAACCTGGCCGGGCAGAAGTTCCTGAGCCGCTGCACCCGCCGGGAACGCGCCGAGATCGAACGCCGCGTCCGCGACACGATCCTGGCGACCCACTTGGCCGACGAGATGCTCTACGTCGACCTCGCCGAGGCCCCCGAGGTCGACCGGCAATTGCTCGTCGAACGCCACCTTATCAGCCGCCACCAGTCTCAGGCCGAGGGGGCCCGCGGCGTGGCCGTCAGCTCTGAAGAAAACCTGGCCATCATGGTCAATGAAGAGGACCACCTCCGCATCCAGGTGCTCCGCAGCGGCCTGCAGCTTGACGAGGCGTGGGAGCAGATCAACCTCATCGACGACGAGCTCGAAGAGTCGCTCGAATTCGCCTTCCATCCCCGCTTCGGCTACCTCACCGCCTGCCCCACCAACGTCGGCACCGGCATCCGCTTCTCCGTGATGCTCCACCTCCCTGCCTTGAAGCTCACCGGCGAGATCGAGAAAGTGTTCCGCGCCGCCAAGGACATGAAGCTGGCCGTCCGAGGCCTCTACGGCGAGGGCACCGAGGCCACCGGCGACTTTTACCAGGTCAGCAACCAGACCACGCTCGGCAAGCACGAAGAAGAGATCATCGACGACTTCAAGCACCGCGTGATCCCCAAGATCATCGACTACGAGCACCACGCCCGCCGAACGCTGCTCAACGAGCGCACCACCGCCCTGGACGACAAGGTGTTCCGCGCCCTTGGCCTGCTTCGCAACGCCCGGCTGCTCTCCAGCGAGGAGGTGCTCTTCCACCTGAGCCAGCTCCGCATGGGCGTAAACCTCGGCCGGGTGAAGGACATCGACCTGGCGACGATCAACGAGCTGGTCATCACCACGCAGCCGGCCCACCTGCAGCGTTTCCTGGGCAAAAAGCTCGACGGCGACGAACGCCGTGCCGCCCGGGCGGATGTCGTCCGCAAACGCCTTGGCGCGGCGGCATAATGCACGGGTGAGCCGGCGCAGTCGGCGGCAGATGCTGGCAGCCGGTCGTCAGGCGTCGGGCTTAAGGTTCACGACGACCCAGTCGCCTCCTGGCAGCGCAGGTTCAAAGAGCAGCCGCCCCTGGCCCGCTTCGTAAGGCCTCCCGACACCTTCCAGCCCCAGTTCGCCGAGTACCCGCGCGTCGCGCGGGTCGATCAACGTTGTGCCGTAGAGCAGCCAGGCGTTGGGCTCGGCGAGCCACAGCAGGTTGCCCTGCTCGAACGGCCGTACGAGCGGGACGACGCCCGGCGGGAGTTGCACCTCGCGCGGCTTGTCCAGCCGCGGGACGTTCACCGGCAGCACGAAGGCCAGTTGCCCCACCCGCACGAGAACCGCCACCTGCCGGGACTCCGGCGCGACGGCCAGCCCGCCGAACGTAGCGCCGATGGCCGGGTCGATGCCCAGCGCCGCGGCACGGTTCGGGTCATTCCGGCGGTCGAAGGTGGTGTGGTAACCGACGCCCATCCCGGCCGTGCCGACGGTGTCGAAGAGGACGAACGCCCGCTCACTGTCCGGCCCGAAGGCGACGTTCGGGTAGCCGGCCGACGGCGAAGCCGCGAACTCGAAGACCGTACCGTCGGACGTGTAGTAGAGGCCGTACCGTGCCGCCCGGCCGTCCTCGGTGCGAAGGACGACGACCGGCTGGGACGCATCTCGGCCGGGCCGGCCGTCTGGAATCAGGCCGACCATCTCACTGTCCACGTCGGCCGGGACGAGGAACTCGCGGACCGAACCTCCGTCTGCAAACCGGCGGACGATCAACTCGCGGCGCAGCCCCTGCACGACGGCGGCGACCACCAACCCGTCCGGACCGACGGCAAAGCCGTTCACACCCGCCGGCACGTTCACGAACCGCAGCGACGGCTGCTCCGCCGTAGGGTCCCTCAGGTCCACGCGATGAACCATGTACACGCCTTCCGTCTCGACCACGCGAACCGCCCACGGCGAAGAACCCAGCGGCGGGAGCAGCGTGCCTTCGACCGCGAACGCCTCGGCCGAGGCGACGAATGCGGCGTTGAACGCGACCCGGGTCGCCGGCGGCGGCTCGGTGGTCGGGGTTTCGAGCGTAGGGGTTACAGGCGCCGGTGCGACGCCTGTGGCGGTATCCGGCATGCCGTCAGCGGTCGGGTCGGTTGACGTACCGGGGACGTCCTCGGTCGAGGCGACGGCGTCGGGGACGCCCCGGGCCGTGCCGGTGTCGGCGGCGAGATCAGGATCGGAATCGGGGTCGGTCACAGGGTCGGGCACAGGTTCGGGCACGGCGTCGACGCTTGTGGGGCCACGCAGGTCGGCGATCTCCGGCACGATGGCCGTGGGTGAGGGCAGGCCGCTCTGGCCCGTTGCCGGCCGGGTCGTGGGCTGCGTGGCCGGCTGTGTGGCGGCGGGGTCGGTCGGGTCGGCGTCGGCCACCGGGGCGACGTAGGTCGACTCCCGGCCGGCCGCGATGATGAACGTCACCGCCACGCACGTGCCGCCGATGACAAGGCTGCTCAGCGAAAACGCCACGAGCCACCAGAGCCCCGTCACGCCGTACGCCGCGGCCATGCGCTTCGGCTGGAACGGGAACAGCACCCAGAACGCCCCCGCCCCGACGAGCAGCCCCGCCAGCAACCCCCACAACGCCGGGACGAGCCCCGGGTCTCCGCTGTAGCCGATGACCGCCCCCGCCGCCGGGCATACGAACACCGCCGCCAGCCGCAGCCGAAGCACCGGGAACGTCGGGATGCGGAAGACCGTCGCCAGCACGTCCAACCCCGACGCGGCGGCCGGCAGTGTCACCAGCGCGAACGCCGCCGCCAGCAGCAGGTAAAACCCGATGAGCACCGCGGCGAAATCCGAGGCCAACGCCATCGGCATGAACGAGGCCGTCGCCAACCCCCCGGCGGCGACGAGCAACAGCGGCGGCAGCCACCCTTCCAGCAACTCAAAACGCCGGCCGCGCGTGGCCAGGTCGATTCCCTCTTGTGTGTCGGACATGTCCCCGTGTTCTACCCGATGCGCCACACGCCCGGTAGCCCCGACACGGTCGCCGGCGGTGGGCTTGCGCGCCTGTCAACGGGCTGCTGCCGGCCGCCCGTCCTGCGGCATGAACGGTGCGGGCACCGCCGACGCCGGCACGTACAGCGGGTGGCGCGGAAAGCCCCCGGCGGTTGTGCCCAGGCACGCCGGGCGGTGGCCGGCTTGAAGCAGCAGGTCCAGCACGGCCTGGCCGCGGCCGAGAAGCCGGCCGTGAACGCCCCACGCGCAAATGATGGTTGCGGCCCCCGCCGCCGCCCGGCGGATGTGCCCATCGTTGCCCCGGCCCACCGCCAGCCGGGGCGACGCCGCCGCCGCCTGTCGAACCGCCGCCGGGCTCGTCGCGCACAGCGCGAACAGGTTCACCACCGCCAACTCCGCGAAGCCGCCGGCCCGGGCAAAGCCGATGCACCGGCGGACGGTCGCATCGTCCCGGCGGGCGTCGGCGGTACTCGGGTTGAGCATCACGAACAGCACCGTCGGCCCGCCGCCGGGCTGCTCATAAAGCCGGCGGCTGAGGCTGTACCGGTAGCGGCCGCACGCGCTGAACGTTGCGTCACCCGAACATGCAACCGTCACCTCCGTCGGCATCGGCCGGAGTGTACCGGTTTCGGCCCAGGCTTCGGCTCAGGCCTTGGTGGCGTTTGCCTTGCTCCGGCGGGTGCGGGTCGGTTCGGGGGTCGGGCCGCGCATCATGTGCAGGCCGTCCCGCCCGGGGCCGTAGTAGCCCGGCAGCTTGCCGATGCCGCGGAAGCCCAGCTTCTCGTACAGCCCGATCGCCGCGGCGTTGCCGGCTTCCACCTCGAGGAAGACCCGCCCGGCTCCTGCGGTCTCCAGCTCGGCCAGCAGCCGCTCGGTGAGCAGCCGCCCGACGCCCTGCCCGCGGGCCGAGGCATTGACGCTCAGCGTGTATAGCCGCCCGGTGACCTTGCCCTGCTTCGTTTTGCGGGTCAGTGCGATACCGTCGCCGACGATCGCCCCGTCCTTCTCGGCGACGACGAACGTCGCCGAGCGGGACTTCTGCAGGTAACGCAGCTGCCGCTTGCCCAGCCGGTGGGCGTCGAAGCAGGAGTCTTCCAATGCCAAAGCGGCCGGCAGGTCGGCCAGTTGGGCGGCGCGGATGATCATGCCGTTCTCCACGGTGGGCACCAGGCGGCGTGTCTGCGGCCCGGCGGCAAAGCCCGAGCCTGTCAGGCCCGAGCCGGCGAAGCTGACCCGCACCGGCGCCGGTTGCGTGACGGCGTACTTGCTCTGCAGGCGGATGGGGCGGTAGCTCTGCTTCGTCCAGGCGAGGGTGGGCAGGCCCCAGTCGTCGCCGGCGTTGATCTCGGGGCGTTCCGCCCAGCACTGGCCGCAGAATTCGCTGAAAATGAACTGCGCGATGCCCGAAATCGTCAGGTCGACCTTCTCGATGGTGATGTTCGCCATCGTCTGGCCGAGGGCCTCGCCGAAGGTGAACCCGGCCAGCCGCTCCTGGCTGCCCTCGCCCACGTAAACGACCAGCCCGGACAGGCCAAGGGAGGCGGCCTCGAGCACGCTCGTCTCGGCGGCGACGGACTCCTTCTGCCGCTTCATCGTGTTGACGCGTGCCTCGCCTTCGTGCCCGGCGTCCTGGATCTGCTTCCAGCGGGCCAGCAGCGCCAGGCAGCCTTCGGTGTGCTTGGCGGGGTCGAACCGCTCGGTGCGGTGGGCGTTGTCGCGCATGAAGCGGTTGCGCTCCTGGCGCTTGCTTTTGAACGCGCCGCCGGCCAGGTCGATCATGTCCCGGCTGCTGTAGACGTAGTCCGCGGCCATCGGCGCGACGTCCAGGCCGGTGAGGTTCATCCGCGAAACAAACTCGTCCGAAACGTACTCCACCCGCCCGGGAACTTCCTCGAAGCCGGCGGCGGCGTTGTAGTCGGCCATGACGGCAAAGGCCTCGTCGAGCGCGCGGTTGATGCCCGGCGTGCCCGGCGGTGCCAGCGGCGGGAGCAGCAGGCTCAGCTCCGTGCCGTTGGCGAAGACGCACAGGTGGTCCTGCAGCACCGCCCAGGCGAGGTTGAGGCTGTTCCGCCAGGTGAACACCTGGCTGAAGCTGTAGTCGGAAAGCGGGTGGGTGAGACCCGACAACGAAGCGTTGAAGATGGGCCGATGAGCAAGCTCAACCGGCTGCAGTCCCCAAGCGCGAAGAGACGCGCATTGCATATGGGGAGGGACCCTTGTTCTATCGGGAAGCACGGGCTGGGGTGACAAAACCGGGCACAATGCCGGGGCCGTTCCAGGTGCCATGCCGCCGCTGCACAATTCATATCGTCCCCGCCGGGAAAGTGAATCAGGAAACTCTTCAGGCGACAGAAAGATTTTCGCAGGTACCTGCCTGCCTTGTTCCTCACCTGTGGCATAAAGCTCCCGCACCAACGACGCCAAGCCTCCTCCCCCCGAGAAAGATCACCGCTGCCTCTTCGCCGCAAGTGCCTTACGCTCAACAGGATGCGTGCAGCAGACGTTTTACATCGCCTCAAGGGCAACCTCGGCTGGCTTCTGGCGGCGATGGTCATCGTCTCTGCCGGCGCGTGGGGCTTCGTCGCCCTGGCCGACGAGGTGGCCGATAACGAGACCCGCATGGTCGACACCATGCTGCTGGAGACGATCCGCGACACCTACCGCCCGGTCTGGCTCGTGGAGACGTTCCGCGACATTACCGCGCTCGGCTCGAATGCCGTGCTGGTGATGGCCGTGCTCGCCACGGCCGTGTTTCTGCTCATCTCCCGCCGGCCGAAGATGATGCTCTACGTCGTCACCTCCGTCGTGCTCGGCTCGCTGCTGGTGTACGTGCTCAAGGGGAGCTTCGACCGCGACCGCCCCGTCTTCGCCGGCCAGCCGGCCACGGCCACCGCCAGCTTCCCCAGCGGCCACGCCGCCCTCTCGGCGGTCGTCTACGTCACGCTCGGCGGGTTGCTGAGCCAGGTGACCCGTCGGTGGCGCATCAAGGCGTTTTTCATCGTCGCGGCGTTGCTGCTCACGCTTCTTGTCGGCTTTTCGCGCATCTACCTCTCCGTCCACTGGCCGAGCGACGTGCTGGGCGGCTGGAGCCTGGGGCTGGCCTGGGCCACCCTCAGCTACGCGTTGCTGCGGGTGCTGCAGGTGCGGCAATGGCTCGAGGGCCCGGGCTACCGCCTCACCGACCACGGCGAGGAGCCGCTTGCAGAGACGCCGCTGGACGAGCCGGAAAACCGCCGCCTTGCTGACATGCCCGCCGGCTCGTAACGTCGCCACCCATGAAGATCGGCAGCTACTACTACCCCGAGCAATGGCCCCGCGACCAGTGGGAACGCGACCTGGACGCGCTGGTCGCCCTCGGCCTGAAGCAGACGCACTTCGCCGAGTTCGCCTGGAACGCGCTCGAGCCGGAAGAGGGCAACTTCGACTTCGGCTGGCTCGACGAGGCGATGGACCTGGCCTCGGCCCGCGGGCTGGACGTCGTGATGTGCACCCCGACCGCCGCCCCGCCGAGCTGGCTGAGCCGCGACCACCCCGAAATCCTGCCGACGCGCGCCGACGGCTCCCGCGGCCGGCACGGCGGCCGGCGGCACTACTCCCCCACCAGCCCCGCCATGCTCGAAGCCGCGGCCCGCATCACCCAGGCCATGGCCGACCACTACGCCGACCACCCATCGATCGTCGGTTGGCAGATCGACAACGAACTGGCCGGCGACGGCTTCGCCTTCGACCAGTCGGAGCATTCCCACGCCGCCT
Source organism: Phycisphaerae bacterium (assembly GCA_050329715.1). Classification (GTDB taxonomy): domain Bacteria; phylum Planctomycetota; class Phycisphaerae; order Tepidisphaerales; family Tepidisphaeraceae; genus DAIOTR01. The sequence goes on along the minus strand of JBHJOM010000017.1, from coordinate 16,426 downwards.
TTCGCCAATGGCTGCAGGAAAAGTACGGCGACATCGACGCGCTGAACCACCGCTGGGGCAACGCCTTCTGGTGCCAGCAGTACACGGACTTCGCCGAGATCCTCCTGCCCGTCGGCCGGGACGCCAACTACGCCAACCCCCACCACCACCTGGACGCGAGCCGGTTCTGGTCCGCCGCGTGGGCGAAGTTCACGAAGGTGCAGGCGGACATCCTTCGGCCGGTCGTCGGCGGGCGGTTCATCACCACCAACTTCATGCCCTTCCACCAGGACGTGAACCCCGCAGACCTGCACGAGAGCCTCTCGCTCTACAGTTGGGACAGCTACCCCGCCACCGGCTGGGGCGGCCCCCACGCCGACGAACGCTACCGCCTGGCCGACCCCGGCGGCGTGCAGTTCGTTCACGACCTCATGCGCAGCTACACCGGCCGGTGGGCACTGATGGAAGTGCAGCCGGGCCAGCTGAACTGGTCCGGCGTGCCGATGATGCCCTACCCCGGCGCCATCCGCCTGTGGCTGTGGACGGCGATCGCGCACGGCTGCGAGTTCATCAACGTCTACCGCCTCAAGCAGCCGACGTTCGGCATCGAAATGTGGCACGACGGCCTGCTCGGCCATGACGGCGTCACCCCCACCCCCGGCGGGGAGCAGTTCCGCCAGACGGCCCGCGAAGCCGCACTCGTGGAAGAGGCGCTCGGCAAGAAGCCCGCCTCGGATTACGAACCGCTGGCCGGGGCCGACGCGTTCGAGACACCCGTCGGCATCCTCTTCGACTTCGAGCACATCTGGGCATACGCCACCCACCAGCAGGCCAAGGGGTGGAACTACGTGAACCTCGCGGTGCAGTGGCACCAGGCGGCCGCGTGCTGCGGGCTGGGCACGTGCGTGCTGCAACCGGGCAAGGCGATTCCCGAAAGCGTGAAGGTGCTGGTGGTGCCGGGCCTGCAGATGGTGGATTCTGATACCATCGACATACTCAAGACGTTTGTTGAGCGTGGCGGGCACCTGGTACTGACCTGCCGGACCGGCTGGCAGGACCGCGACGGCCACTTCTTCACCGGCCCGCGGGCCGAGCCGATCCTCGACCTCATCGGCGGGCGCATCGAAGCCTACGACGCGCTGCCCGACGGGAACGTGGGCCTCGTGACGTTCGACGGCACCGACCACCGCTGGAGCGCCTGGGCGGAGCAGATCACCGCCGAGGCCGGCACCGAGGTTCTGGCCCGCCACGCCGACCAGTTCTACAAAGGCGCCTCCGCCGTGACGACGCGGAGCCACGGCAGCGGCAGCGTGACCTACTGCGGCGTGTACGACGAAGGCACGCTGACCCGCGCGCTGATGCGTCGCACCGCCGAGGCGGCCGGGCTGCCGGCGACAGAGATGCCACCGCACGTGCGGCAGGTCCGCCGTGGTGCGGTGACGATCACGCTTAACTACGGCATGGCGGCCGTCGACGTGCCGGCTCCGGCGGACGCGACGTTTCTGGTGGGCCAACGCCGCCTCGACCCGGCCGGCGTCGCCGTGTGGAAGTAAACGCCACCGGGCAAGTCAACCCCCCGCGTGCGTCACCGCGCCGTCGCACGCCGGGCCGACCAGCGCCGCGTACTTTGCCAGGAAGCCGCTGGTGTAGCGCGGTTCGATCGGGCGGAACGTTTCGCGGCGCATCTGCAGTTCCTCGTCGCTCACGTGCACCTGGATGAGCCCGCGGTCGACGTCGATCTCGATGACGTCGCCGTCGGCCACCAGCCCGATCGGCCCGCCGACCATCGCCTCCGGGCCGACGTGCCCGACCATCAGGCCGCGGGTCGCGCCGCTGAACCGGCCGTCGGTCATCAGGCAGACGTCGTACCCCAGCCCCTGCCCGACGATCGCGGCCGTCACGCCCAGCATCTCCCGCATGCCCGGGCCGCCCTTGGGGCCTTCGTAACGAATGACGACGCAGTCGCCGGCGACGACCTTGCCCGCCTGCACGGCCGCCATCGCGTCCTCCTCGCAGTTGAAGCATTTGGCCGGGCCTTTGTGCTGCCGCCGCTTCACGCCGGCCGTCTTGATGACGCAACCCTCGGGCGCGAAGTTCCCACGCAGCACGTGCAGACCACCGTGCATGTCAAGCGCTTTGGAAACAGGCAGTACGACGTCCTGCCCGTAGGGCAGGGTCACGTCGGCGAGGTTCTGGGCCATGGTCCGGCCGGTGACGGTCGGCAGGTCGCCGTGGAGCAGGCCCTCCTCCAGCAGCACCTTGAGGATGACCGGGTTGCCGCCGATGCGGTAGACGTCGTATGCGGTGTACTTACCGAACGGCTTCAAGTCCGCGATGATGGGGGTGCGGTGGCTGATGGCGTTGATGTCGTCGAGGGTCAGCTCCACGCCGCACTCGTGGGCGATGGCCGGCAGGTGCAGCGCGATGTTGGTGGAGCCGCCGGTGGCCGCGGCCACGGCGATGGCGTTCTCGAAGGCCCGCTTCGTCATGATGTCGCGCGGCGTAAGCCCCTGCTCGAAGAGCTTCATGACCTGCCGGCCGCTGGCGGCACAGACCAGGTCGCGCTCCTCGTCCACGGCCGGGGGGGAACCGCTGCCGGGCAGGGCCATGCCCAGCCCCTCGGCCACCAGGGCCATGGTGTTGGCGGTGAACTGCCCGCCGCAACTGCCGGCGCCGGGGCAGGCGGCGCACTCGATTTCGCGCAGCTCGACGTCGTCGATCTTCCCGGCCGCGTGGCTGCCGACGGCCTCGAAGACCTCCTGCACGGTGATGTCGCGCCCCTTGTGCTTGCCGGGCATGATCGTGCCGCCGTAGATGAAGACACTGGGCACGTTCAGCCGGCCCATTGCCATCAGCAGCCCCGGCAGGCTCTTGTCACAACCCGCAATGCCCACCAGCGCGTCGTAGCCGTGGGCATGCATCATCGCCTCGACGGAATCGACGATGATCTCGCGCGAGACGAGCGACGCCTTCATCCCCTCGTGCCCCATGGCAATGCCGTCTGAGACGCTGATGGTGTGAAACTTCCGCGGCGTGCCGCCGGCCTCGTTGACGCCCTCGGCCACGGCGACGGCCTGGCGGTCGAGCGTGATGTTGCACGGGGTGGCCTCGTTCCACGTGGCGTCGACGCCGACCCATGGCCGGTGAATCTCCTCGTCCGTCAGCCCCATGGCCCGGAAGTAACTACGATGCGGCGCCCGCTGCGGGCCCTCGGTGACGATGCTGCTGCGCTTGCGTTCCATGCCGCGGAGTTTAGCAGACCCCGCCAGCACGGCGAGTGCTCCGCCCGTCGCGCGATGGGCGAGTCGTCAGGCGGTTCGTCAGGCCCGCCTTCAGGCCGACTTTGATGCGCCTCGCGCCGCCAGTGCGGCTTTCAGCGCGTCGTAACGCTCCCGCGGAATCCGCCGGCGTCCCGCCCGGCCCAGCTTGATGTGCGGCTTGTTCGAGCCGTGGAAATCACTGCCGCCGGTGACGAGAAGCCCCAGCTCCCGGGCGATCTCTTCGAGCTCGGCCACGAGGCTGTCGCGGTGGTCGGAGTGGAGCGTCTCGATGCCGTCGAGCCCCTGGTCCGCCAGGTGCTTGATCGCGCCGCGGAGTTGTGCGTAGTTCTCTTTTCGCAATTGAAACGGGTGTGCCACCACCGCCAGCCCGCCGGCGGCGTGGACCGCGGCGATGGCCTGCGCGGGCGTGAGCTGGTCCCGGTCCTCGAACGCCAGCCCGCCGTTGCCCAGGTATCGGGTGAACGCCTCGCCCCGGTGGCTCACGATGCGCTTGCGGAGCAGCGCCTCGGCGATGTGCGGCCGGCCGATGACCTCGCCCTTGGCCACCTGCCGCACCTCGTCCATGTCGATGCGGACGCCCAGCTTCTGCAACGCGGTCACGATGCGTTCGTTCCGCTCGTTCCGCCCGGCCACCATGCGGCGGGAGAGGTCGGCGAGGCTCGGCGAGGCCGGGTCGATGCCGTAACCCAGCAGGTGAAGCGTGCCGGGCCGCGGGTAGTCGCAGGAAAGCTCGATGCCCGGGAGGAAGTCGATGCCCAACTCGGCGGCGACGGCGGCGGCCTCGGCGCAGCCGGCGGCGGTGTCGTGGTCCGTCAGCACGAACGCGCTGAGTCCCGCCTGCTTCGCCCGGCGGGCGAGCACCCGTGGTGGCAGCGTGCCGTCGCTGCAGGTCGAGTGACAGTGGAGATCGACAAACAAGCGGTCACTGTACGGCATCAGGCAGACGACGTCATTCACGTTCGGTCCACCGGCGGCGGACGATGCGCAACGGCGTGTCTCCGTCACCTCAGAGCCCGGCGGCGACGTGCAGCGACAGCATGTCCTCGGGCGAAAGGCACCGGTTGAAGACGACCAGTGCGGCCAAGTCCCCTTCCAGCGGCTCGCTGCCGGCCTTGCCGTGGACTTCACGGGCCCCGACCTCGAACGGCGAGGGCGGCCGCTTCGTGGCGGCGTGAAGGGCAGGGTCGTAGCAGAAGATGCCCCGGCCGTGAAAGTAGGGGTTCATCCCGCGCCCGCCGTCGCCTGGGCCTTCGCGGGTGAAGTACGGGTCGTCCCGGTGGTCGGCCTCCGGGTCGAGCGTTCGGGGCTCGGCCACGCCGTCGAGGTAGGCCCGCAGCCAGTCGCCGTCGTAGGTCATGCCCAGCGAGCACCAACGGCCCATCGGGTATCGCTTCGGCGTGGCGGCGTAGTCGCCGCACCAGGGCAGCATCGAGCCGTCCGCCCGTCGGCTGGCGCCGCCCTCGGACGAGACATGCGGCGTCACCTGCTTGGGTCCGCCGTACGTGGGCATGTCCAGCAGTAGCGCGTACTGCCGTGTGCCCGTGTCGTCGCCTTTGCCCTTGCCCTCGGACCACATGCCCGCAACGGAGCCGCCGCGCTTCTCCGTCGTGTTCATGCGCACCACGGCGAAGATCGAGACCTGTGCCCGCCGGCCGCTGATGTTCAGGTCACCCGTATGCTCGTACGGAATCTGCAGGTGGCTGCCCCGGTCGAACCGCACGGCGTAGCCGCCCAGCGGCGCACCCTCGACCCGCGGCACCGGCCCGCCCACCTCGAGCAGCGCGTGCCGCTGCGGCGTACCCTCGGACACGCGCGGCTCGCCGGGCACCTCGCCGAACCGCCAACTACCGATCATGCCAGGCATCGCCGGTAACCGTTCCGCGCCAGTGGTCGTTGAAGTGTTGGTCATCTTGGTCTGCCGTTGCACGCCGGGGGCGGTACATCGCGGCTGGGGGTCCGGTGGCCGGGGCACTTCGGGGGCACGTCCGGGGCACGCTACGCCGCTTCACACCTCTTCGAACAAGGGCGTAGAGAGGTACCGCTCGCCGAAGGAGCACATGATCGTGACGATCAACTTGCCCTTGTTCTCCGGCCGGGCCGCGACCTGTGCCGCGGCGCAGATGTTCCCGCCACTGCTGATGCCGCCGAGGATGCCCTCTTCCTTCGCGAGGCGTCGCCCCCAGGCGAAGGCGTCGTCGTTGCTCACCTGGATGACCTCATCGACGATGTTCAGGTGCAGGTTGTCCGGCACGAAGCCGGCACCAATGCCCTGAATCTTGTGCGGGCCGGGCTTCACCTCGGCGTTGTTTCGCGTCTGCGTGATGACCGGGCTGTCCTTGGGCTCGACGGCGATGGCCTTGAAATCGGGCTTTCGCGGCTTGATGACCTCCGACACGCCGGTGATCGTCCCGCCTGTACCGACACCTGCGACAATGAAATCGACCTGCCCGTTGGTGTCCTGCCAGATTTCCTCGGCGGTCGTCTTCTGGTGAATGTCCGGGTTGGCCACGTTCTTGAACTGCTGCGGGATGAAGCTCTGCGGGACTTCGGCGGCGACGCGCTCGGCCTCGGCGATGGCACCCTTCATGCCCTTCTCGGCGGGCGTCAGCACCAGCTCGGCACCCAAGTGCTTCAGCAGGCGTCGGCGTTCGATGCTCATGCTCTCGGGCATGGTCAGGATGCAGCGGTACCCCTTGGCGGCCGCGACGAACGCCAGCGCGATGCCCGTGTTGCCGCTGGTCGGCTCGACGATGACGGACCCGGGTTTGAGATGCCCGTCGCGCTCGGCGGTTTCGATCATGGCCAGGCCGATGCGGTCTTTGACGCTGGCCAGCGGGTTGAAGAACTCACACTTGGCCAGCACGGTAGCGCCGCCCTCGGGGACGAGGCGGTTGATCTTGACCAGCGGGGTGCCGGCAATGGTTTCCGTGATGTTGTTGTACCAGCGGCCGTGGGGCTTGAGGGGCATCGAAGGGCTCCGTAAAGGCTTACAGGGGAATCAGTTACGCGTCGTCAAGCTCCAGGGGCTGCTGCAGCATCTCGAAACGCTTTTCGTCGAGCATGTAGGCCTTGATTTCCTCGGCCTGCCCGCCGGTGACGCCGACGATCAGGTAGCTGTACCCGGGCCAGGCTCGGGCCAGGTCCAGGTCGCTGGGGCGCGGTGCGGCGTCCGGGTGGGAGTGGAAGAAGCCCAGGATCTCCTCGCCGCGCTCCTCGGCCGTCTTCTGGGCGAGCAGCATGCGGTCAGGCGAGATCTCGTAGTGGTTGTGGCGGATACGGGCCGGGGCCTCGTTAAAGGCGTGTTCCACCCGTTCCACAAGCCGACGGTCACCCGCGGCGGAGATTCGGCCGTACAAAATCCCGACCGCCTCCTCCGGGTAAACGCTCTCTACGGCCAGCGACATCTGCCGGCGGATGCTCATCGGCACCACCAGCACCGGACGCGAACCGACCGCGGACTGCGACGAATTTTCCACGAGTTGGGCGTTCATGCTGCAAGCCTACCCCCGAAACTGCCCGAAATCTACCCAATGAAACCCCTATCGTCTAGTACCCTATGGATTAATTGCCGATAAGTCGATCCACCCACCCTCGCGCCTCGGCCGCTCGGCTCGTCCCGTGCACGATTACCCGCCCGTCCGCGAAGACGCTCAGCCGCACCGAACCGCCGTCCGCCGGCCGGACCTGCACCAGCTGGGGCCCGCTGTCGGTGACCCCGTTCATCGTCGTACTCGCCAGCCCTGCCGCCTGAAGCCGGGCCGCCAGCGCAGCCAAGTCCGGCGTGCCGCGGAGCCGCACCTGCACCGCATCCCGCCCGCAGAGGGTTCGGTCCGTCGGCGTCGGGTCGTTCAGGAAGGCGTACTCGCCGCGGCCGCAGCAGGGGCAGTCCGGCCGGCGTGCCTCGACCAGGCTCAGGCCGTGCCACCGGGACGTCCAGAGGTCCAGCCTCTGCAGGGTGGAGGCGGCCGACGTGTCGTCCAGCAGCAGCTTGAGGGCTTCGACGGCTTGAAGGCAGGCGACGACGCCCGCGGCCGGGCCGAGCACGCCGGCCGTGTCGCATGTGGCCAGTTCGCCCGGTGCCGGCGGCGTTGGGAAGAGGCACCGCAGGCAGCACCCGCCCGGCCGAAACGCCGCGACACGCCCCTCCGTGCCCACGCACCCGCCGTAGACCCACGGCAGTTGGTGCTTCACGGCCAGGTCGTTGATCAGGTAACGGGTCTGGGCGTTGTCGGTGCCGTCGAGGATCAGGTGCGGGCGGGCGTCGCGCAGGATCGCCTCGGCGTTATGGGCGTCCAGGTCGCGGGCCAGCGGCGTCAGTGCGGCGTGGCCGTCGATTCGCGTGAGCCGCTCGACGGCCGCCAGGGCCTTGGGCCGGCCGACGTCCGCTTCGGCGAAGAGCACCTGCCGCTGGAGGTTGGTCTCCTCGACGACGTCGCGGTCCAGCAGCGTGAGTGAGCCGACGCCGGCCCGCAGCAGTTGCTCGGCCAGCGTGCCGCCGAGCGCCCCGACGCCGACGACGAGCACCCGGCACCCGGCCAGCCGTGCCTGCCCCGCCTCGCCCACCTGCGGGAGCAACGCCTGCCGGTGGTGGCGCGGCGGCGAGCCTGGTCGCGGCGCAGCCCGTGGCGGCGTGCCGGCGAGTGGAACGGCCTGGGGTGGGGTTTGTGCATTTGGGTCAGGCATCGACGGCCCCTAGTATACGGCCACGAATCGAACACAAGACGCCCGGCGGCACGCGGCCCCGGCCCGACACCTGAAAGGCTAGCAACGATGGCAGACGAGATGCAGAACATCCTCGAGGCAGCACGCAAGCTCGGCGACGAGGTCGCCAAGCACCCGGCACTCGACAAGTACCAGAAGGCCCAGCAGGCCCTGGCCGACGACCCGGAGGCCAGTCGGCTTCTCAAGGACTTTGACAGCCACCTGGAGCGCGTCCTGATGGCCGAGCAGACCGGGCAGGCCGTCGACCCGTCCGTCCGGCAGACGCTCGAGGCGCTGCAGAGCCGGCTGGCCAGCAACCTGAAGGTGAAGAACTTCTCCATCGCCCAGGCGGACCTGTCGGACATGCTCCGCAAGGTGAGCCAGGCGTGGCAACGCCCCGTGGCCGAGGCGCAGGGTGCCGGCCAGCCGCAGCAGTCCCCCGCCGGCATGGGCGCGATGGGCGGCATGGGCTCGTCGCTGGTGATGTGATGCGGCGTGTGGGTTAAGGACGGGGCGCGCCGGACGCCCGAAGCGCGGCCTGCGGCCTGCGGCTTAACTGGCTCATTCACGCGTCGCATGCCGACCCCGCCGACCACCTTCCGCCGCGACCTGGCCGCCGGCTACGCCGCCAGCTTCACCAAGGTCGCCAGCTGGGCGGCGGTGAGCGCGGTGGTCTACCGGCAACTCGGGGCCGAGGCGTTCGCGGTTCTCGTGCTGGTGCGCGGGACGCTGGGCGTGCTGAACCATGTGACGCTCGGTGTCGCGCCGGCGTTGTTGCGGGCGGTGCTTCGCGCGGACGCCGAGTCGGCGGCGACAGCGTCGGCGGTTCGCCCCGGCCGCGTTCTCGACTATGAGACGCAACCCCCGTCGATCGACCCGGCCGTCGTTGCGATCGTCAGCGCGATGCAGTTGGCTCTCGCCACGCTATCGCTCGGCGTCATCATTGCCGTAGCCTTCGCCGCGGTCGCGGGGCATATCTTCGTCGCCACGGGCGAGCAGGCGCCGGAGTTCGGGCTTTTCGCCGCCTTGTTCGGAATTGGCCTGGCGCTGAGAGTGGCCAGCGACATCCCCGCGGCCGTGCTGCACGCGAGGAAGCTCTTTGCGCTCGACGCCGCACTTCTCCTGCTGGCCGACCTGGCATGGGCGCTGTGGCTTCTTATCGATCCGCCGGGAAATCTCGGTGGCGTCGGCGCGACGTACGTGACGACGTCGATCATGCTTGTCATCGGCCGTGCGGTCGCTTTTAGGGTCATCTCCACGTGGCCGCTGAGGCGAGGCCGACACTTCTGCTGGCGGACCGTGGGCGGGCTCCTGGCCTTCGGCGGCTGGGTCACGCTCGCCAACGTCGCCGACTTTCTCTACGCCCCGATCGATTACATCATCCTCAACCGCATGGTGGGCCCGCTTGCCGTGGCGGCGTACGGGCCGGCCGTGCAGATCGATGCCGCCCTTCTGTTGCTCGTGACCGGGCTCGCGACGGTCCTGCTGCCGTACGCGGCCCGGGCTTCGGCGTTCAACGACGTGGCGGCCCTCCGCAAACAGTACGTCGTCGGGACGTTCGCTTCGCTCGGACTGCTGGCTGTGTTTGCTGTATTCACGTGGTTCATCGCGCCCTGGCTCCTGACGGCGTGGCTGGGCGAGGTGCCGGCCGGGACACTGGCGGTGCTGCCGCTGGTGCTGGTGCACACGGTGGTGGGCGGTTCCTCGGCGGTGGGTCGGAGCGTGCTGATCGGGATGGGGCGGGTCAAGGCGCTGGCGGTGAGCGTGCTGGTGGCCGGGGTGGCGAACGTGGGGTTGTCCGTCCTGCTGGCCGGGCCGATGGGGTTGCGTGGCGTGGTGCTGGCGACGGTGGTCGTGGTGACGGCGCGGTGCGGCCTGTGGATGCCGTGGTACGTGCTGAGGCAGCTTCGCGAAGCGGGCGCAGGTGCGGCGGGCAAGGCGTCGGCCGGCTAGACCTTCATGGCCTTGGAGGCTTTCTCGTGCTTCCGGGCGGCGGCGGCGCTGACTTCGTCGAGCCGCTTCTTCATCATGCGGCCGACCTTGAACTTCACGGTCCGCTTCTCGGGCACGGTGACGGGTTCGAGCGTCTTGGGGTTCTGCGCCTTGCGGGCCTTGCGGACCTTGGTCTCGAAGACGCCGAAGTCGCGGAACTCCAGGCGGTTCCCCTTGCCCAACTCGGTTTGAATCTCTTCGAGAAACAGCTGCACGACCTTCTTCACGTGGACGCGCTTCTGCTGCGTCTGCTCCGCGATTCGGTCGATCAGTTCCTTCTTGGTCACCGTGGACATGCTGGTCACCCCATGAGTTGCTAAGGCCATTGTGTCAAAAGGGTTACCACGGAAACCGCGGTCAAGCTAGGGAAAATAGAAGCTTAATGAGGCCTTAAGCCTGTCCGGCGCTGCGATGCCGCGGAAACGCACTCTACCGCGCGATTGTTAGCAATATACGACGCCGCCGCCCGCCGCCCTCTATGCCGCGAGCCTTGCCATCGGCTTGAGGTTCCCGGCCGTCTCACCATGCCTCCACCGCGATGAACTTCTTCAGTCGGCCGACCAGTTGCTTCATCGTGTACGTCTCGTCGAGCTTCAGTGGCAGGAAGACACCCTGGTTGTGGTCCGACGCGAGGATCAGGTGCCGCTCCCCGTTGACGCCGTGCCCCGTATCCTGCGGCTGGTGACCGGTCACGACGATGCCCGCCTCCACCCTGTCGGCGAAGGCCGCCGCCGCCTCGGGCGGCTGGTTGCGGCCCCAGATGAGCTGGTACACCGGCCCGGTGCGGCGGGTGTAGTCGCTGCTCGTCAGTTCCTCGCGCTCGAACACGTCGTAGTCGAAACCATCAATCTGTTCGCCGGACGGGAGGCTGTGGCAGAAGAACAGCCCGTTGGGGCACCGCACCGCCAGCGGCAGGCTAAGCAGAAACTCGGTCATCGCGACCTGCGCCATGCCCCGCTTGTCCCCGAAATCCGCCTTCACGCCCTTGTTGAACGCCTCGCAGACGCTCTGCCCCGCCTTCATGATCCCCTCGCCATGGATCTGTGCCAGGTCGTGGTTGGCAAAGAGGAAGTGCACCTGCTCGGGGAAATCGCACTTCAGCTCGGCCGCCTGCCAGAGCATCCACCAACTGTGCTCGGCGCCGGTGGCGTCGACGTGCTCGCCGTGGATGAGCTCGTGGAGGATCAGGTGTCGGTCCGGGTTGTTGCCCAGGTCGGCGGCGGCGACGAGCTTGCGGAAGTTGGCGCGGTGGTCGTGCAGGTCACCGGTCATCCAGACTTCGCCGGTGTCCGGCAGCGTCGTCACCTGCCCGTGGCGCGTCGACGAGAGCCGGTTCTCTTCGGTGGCGGCTTCGAAAGTCTCGATCACGGCGTCGGGCGACACGTCCATGGCGGCCAAGTCTGGTTGAGCAAGGCGGCGGCGTCAACTTGCTGACGAGCTACAGCCCGTCGTATCACGACATCGACTTTCCGGCGACGCATCCGGCCGCGACTCTGGTAGTATCCCCGCTTCGAATGTCCGCTCTCCCACAGGACTTAAAGCCCCTTCAAGTGGTACCCCACGCCGGCCGGCAACGTGTCGGGCGGGACGAGCCCCTGCGCGTCCGCCGCGACGGCAAGTTCTTTCGCCTCGGCGACGAGAAGTTCACGGTCAAAGGCGTCACCTACGGCCCCTTCGAGCCGAATGCCGCCGGCGAGGTCTTCCCCGAGCCGGACCAGGCACAGCGCGACTTTGCCCAGATGAAGCGCCTCGGTGCCAACACCCTGCGCATCTACCACCTTCCGCCCGCCTGGTTCCTGCAGGCCGTGCAGGAGGCCGGGCTCAAGCTGCTGGTGGACGTCGCCTGGGCGAAGAACATGGTCTGGACGGACGATCCGACGCTCGAAGTCGGCGCGCGGGATGTCGTCCGCACGGCCGCCCGCGAGGTGGGCAACCACCCGGCGGTGTTCGCCATCAGCCTGGTGAACGAGATCCCGGCGGACATCGTCCGCTACGTCGGCCACGGGCCCGTAGAGGACTTCATCGACGAACTGGCGATGATCGTCAAGGCCGAGGCACCCGGCTGCCTTGTCACCTTCGCCAACTACCCGCCGACGGAGTACCTCCAGCCGCGCGAGATCGACTTCGTCAGCTTCAACGTTTATCTGCACGACCCGGACGCGATGCGGCGTTACCTCACCCGCCTGCAACTGGCCGCGGACGCCAAGCCGCTCGTCCTGACCGAGTACGGCTTGGACACGCACCAGGAAGGCGACGAGCAGCACCAGGCGAACCTGCTGGCCGGGCAGCTGAAGGTCGCCTACGAGGCCGGCGTGGCCGGGGCGTTCGTCTTCGCCTTCACCGACGACTGGTACACGCAGGGCTGGCGGATTGAAGACTGGAAGTTCGGCCTGGTCCGGCGCGATCGCAGCGAGAAGCCGAGCTTCGAGGCCGTGCGGCAGGTCTTTGAGCGTGCCCCGCAAACCGCCGACGACAAGCTCCCGAAGGTGAGCGTCATCATCTGTAGCTACAACGGTGCCAGCACCGTCGAGAGCTGCCTGAAGAGCATGGAGCGGCTGCGGTACCCGGACTTTGAAGTCGTCTTCGTCGACGACGGCAGCACGGACAGCACGCAGGCCATCGTTGCCCGCTTTCCGTGGGTCATCAACATCAAGCAGACGAACCACGGCCTGTCGCACGCCCGCAACGTCGGCCTGCATGCCGCTACCGGCGACATCGTCGCCTACACCGACAGCGACTGCGAAGCGGATGAAGACTGGCTGTACTACCTGGCCCTTGGCCTGGTGCGCAGCGGTCATGTGGGCATCGGGGGGCCGAACCTCATTCCGGACGAAGGCTCGTGGGTCGCCGACTGCGTGGGCGTCTCCCCCGGCGGGCCGACGCACGTGATGATCGACGACACCACCGCCGAGCACGTGCCGGGGTGCAACATGGCCTTCTACCGCTGGGCGGCTCTCGAGATCGACGGCTTCGACCCGCAGTTCCGCTCAGCCGGCGATGATGTGGACTTCATCTGGCGGCTGCAGCACCGCGGCGGGAGCATCGGCTTTGCCCCGGCCGCCCAGGTCTGGCACTACCGACGCAACACCGTCAATGCCTACCTCAAGCAGCAACGCGGCTACGGCAACGCCGAGGCCATGCTCAAGTTCAAGCACCCGGACCATTTCAACCAACTCGGCGCAAGCCACTGGCGCGGGCGAATCTACGGCGGGCACGAACTTATCGGCGTGAAGGTCGGGCGCGACGTCATCTACCACGGCGTCTTCGGCACCGGCCTCTTTCAGACCATCTACCGCCGCCCGGCCAGCATGCTCGCCATGATGCTCATGAGCGTGGAGTGGCATCTGCTCGCCCTCTTCACCGCACTGCTGGGCTTCGCGGCCCGGCCGCTGCTGTTAGTCGCCGTCGGCATGCTCGCCCTGCCGCCGTTGCTCGCCCTCGTCGCCAGTGCCCAGGCCAAGCTGCCCCGCCGCGGCGGCATACGCTCCCGCCTGCTCGTGGCCTACCTGCACTGGCGGCAGCCCATCGCACGCGGCTGGGCTCGCTACACCTACCGCCTGCGTGCCAAGGAACTGCACGAGGCGGCCCACGGGTACAAAGTCGTCGGCCCCCTCCCGCGCGACCCGGCCGAGAGCCGCTGCCTCCGCTACTTCTCACAGGAGCGCTCCCGCATCGACCTGGCGACCGCCGTCGCCGACGAAGCCAAGGACGCCCGCCTCCGCCGACGCGTCGATTCCGGCTGGCACAACTGGGACCTGGAACTCTACGCCAGCCGCTACGTGAAGATCCGCCTCACCACCGTCAGTGAGCACTGGGCGGCGGGCATGATGAGCAAGGTGCGCCTTGAAAGCCGCATGACCACCTTCCTGCGCGTGCTGATGAGCGCCAGCGTCATTCTCTCGGCGGTGCTGGCGTTCATGCTGTGGCCCTACGGCCGGCCGGCGGTGCTCATCCCCGTCGCGCTCTGGACCATTTACCTGCTGCACCGCTACCGGGTGGTTTCGCCGGTGCTGGGCATGATCGACAAAGCCGCCAAGGCGGCCGGCTTCACGCCCGTGCTCGACGAGCGCCAGAAGCATGCCGCAGAAAGCGCGCAAGCCACGGCTGAAGCAACACCCGCCGACCCGGACCGCACCGGCCACAACGTCGCGGAGGCCACGCCTTGAAGCTCTACCGTCGTGCCCTGGCCTTCTTCCGCCCGGACCTGGGCAAGATCATCCTCTCCCTGGTGCTCATCGCATTGATGACGCTGGTGGGCATCCTCTGGCCCGTCACCATCGCGATCTTCATCAACATCGCCGAGGGCAAGACGAGCAACAGCTGGGTCTACCGGCCTTTCGCATGGGTGCCGCGCGAGCTGACGCTCAACACTGTGCTGATGCTCGCCGCCTCAATGCTCGTGCTGCGCCTGGCGGGTGAAGTACTGCGAAGCTGGCAGACCCAACTGAGCATCACCATCGGCTACCTCGGTCGGACGCGCGTGCAGGAGGCCCTCTTCCAGAAGCTGCAGGCGCTCTCCCTCAAGTACCACCGTTCCCAGCCGCAGGGCGATGCGATCTACCGCCTCAGCTACGACACCCACGGCTTCCAGGGCATCCTCAACGTCTTCACCGGAGCCCTCGTCAACGTGCTGACGCTCGTCTTTATGCTGGTGGCGATGGTGAACATGGAGTGGCGCCTGACGCTCATCGCGCTGGTCGTCGTGCCGGCGCTTTACCTCACCATCACGCGGTGGGGTGAACGGCTTAAGCGATTCAACATCAACCAGAAGGAGGCCGACGCCTCACTCACCACGCAAATTCAGCGAAGCCTTTCGACGATCGGTCTGGTGCAGGCGTTCAACCGGCAGACGGACGAGTCAAGCCGCTTCGGCCGAACCGTGCGCAGCTACGTCGATGCCAGCCTCAAGCTACACTGGCAGGAGATCCTCTACTGGCTGGTGCTCGGCGTGATTTTAACTGTCGGCTCGGCGGCGATCTTCGCGGTCGGCGGGTACTTCGTGATGACCAGCGACCCGAACGACCCCAACGCCTTCGCAGCCGGCTCGCTCTTCCTCTTCCTCACCTACCTCGGCCAGCTTTACGACCCGCTCAACAAGCTCACCGGCAGCGGCGCGGGCCTGCAGGCCGGGGCCGCCGGCGTCGAGCGCGTCATCCACGTTCTCGACCAGGACCCCATCATCCAGGACAAGCCCGGAGCCATCCACCTGCCCGTACAGCCGCGCCGCTTCGCGCTGGAGCACATCTCCTTCAGCTACCAGCCCGGTAAGCCGGTCCTGCGCGACGTAAGCGTCGACATCGCGCCCGGGTCGTTCGTCGCCTTCGTCGGCTCCTCCGGCGTCGGCAAGACGACCCTGCTCAACCTGCTCCCCCGCTTCTACGACCCCGACGAAGGCCGACTCGCCCTCGACGGCCAAGACCTGCGCGACGTCAAACTGGCCGACGTCCGACACCACATCGCCCTCGTGCTCCAGGAGAACCCGATCCTCCCGGCCACCATCGCCGAGAACATCGCCTACGGCCGCCCGGACGCCTCCGACGCCGACATCGAACAGGCCGCCAAACTCGCCGGCGCGCACGAATTCATCCTCAACCTCGACGACGCGTATGACGCCATGGTCTCCGAGCAGGGCACCAACCTCTCCGGCGGCCAGCGGCAGCGCATCGCCATCGCCCGCGCGCTGCTCACCAACGCACCCATCCTCGTCCTCGACGAGCCCACCAGCGCCCTGGACGCCACGACCGAGGAGCAGATCAACCGCACGCTCCTCTCGCTCAAGGGGAAGCGGACCGTCATCGTCGTGAGCCACCGCCTGAGCACCGTGCTCGACTGCGATCGCATCTTCGTCATGCATGAGGGGCAACTTGTGGAGGAAGGCACCCACACGCAACTCGTCGAACGCCGCGGGCACTACTACCAGATGGCCCGCCACCAATTGCGCCTCGAAGACGCGCCCGCGTCGGACGCCGCCGTCACCACAAGCCACCCCTCCGCGTGAACGCCGCCCCGCCCTACCAGCCGCTGATTCGCCTCGTCGGCCTTGATGCGGAAGCCGTCTTCACCCACCCGGACGTCACCGTCTGGCGCGACCTGCCCGACCGCCAGAACGCCACACTCGACTTCACCGATACAGACGGCCGCCTGCACCGCTGGCACGTGAAGCGCTACCCCGCAAAGTACGCAAAACAAGCAAATGCGGAAGTTCGCGGCCTGCACCTCCTCCGCCAGGCCGGCATCCGAACGCCGGACCTCGTCGCCCACGGCACGCTGCCCGACGGCCGGAGCTTTCTCATCACCGACGACCTCGCCGGCCACCGCCCGGCCGAGAAGTTCCTCGCCGCCGGCGGCGACTTCGCCGCCATACTCCCCGGCACCGCCGCCGTCGCCGCCCGCCTCCACCACGCCGGCCTCCACCACCGCGACCTCTACCTGAACCACTTCTTCATCGACGCCGCCGACCCCGCCCGCGAGCC
>JBHJOM010000016.1:0-40585 GCA_050329715.1 Phycisphaerae bacterium | reverse complement strand
CACGAGTGCCACCTCGGCGTCGGGCCCTTCGGGCGCGGTGGCGAAGCCGAAGCTCGGCAGCGTCTGCTGGCCGTTGCTGTCGACCTGAAACGCCGCCAGCGAGCCGACGTTGCTCGCGTCGCCGGTGACGGTTGCAAGGGGAGCGACGATCGAGCCGCGGAAGGACGAACTGATGTTCAGCGTGGTGGCATCGACGAAGTTGAAGATGACAAATGCCCCGGCGCTGTTCGGGAAGTTGATGTTGACCCCGCCGGCCTGATCGATCGCGGTCCCGGCGACATTGATCACGACGAGGTCGGCGTTGTTGGCGTTCAACTGCAGGTTGCCGTTCTGGGTTTCGAGCACGGCTTCGCCGACGTCGAACACGGCGACGCCGTTGGCATCGGGTGCGGCGTTGAAGGTGAAGGTCTGGCCGCTCTGCGACACGCTGCTGTTGGCCGAGAGGTCTGCCAGCGTGTCGGAGATCAGGCTGACCTCGGGGATGACGTCCGTCGGGATGGGGCCGTTGAAGAGCTGCCCACCGCCGCTGGAGAAGGGCGGGTTGAAGTTGACGGTCCCGGTGCCGGTCACGACGGCGTCGCCGTTAACGTTGGGCGTTCCGTTGATGTTGCCGCCGACGTACAGCCCGACTGTCCCCAGCGGCTGCGTGAGCGATTGGGCGATACTCGGGCTGCCGTTGAGGTCGCCGCCGATGAACGCCCGGCCGTTGATGCTCGAGTCGGAGGTGTAGTTCGCCTCGGTGATCACCTGGAAGTCGGCAATGACCACGGCGTGGGCCGTGGTACAGGCGAGTGCGGCGGTCAGAACGGCCGAGGCGGCCACGATGTGTTTGCTGGTTTTTTGCATTGATTCTCTCCTTGTGTGCTTCTTGGACCCCTGTCCGGATCAGACAGTAGCTTCCTGCAAAAAGCGCCCTGCAAAGCTTCTGTGCGTTTCCTGATAAAGCTGGGCGCTGGCTCAGTGCGCGGTGGTGGCGCGTCCAGGCTGCTGGTCGGCGTCAAACGGCTGTGACGCGGGCCCCGGGACGGGCGTGCAATCGGCGGGTCGGGCAGATAGACTTTCGCCAGCCGGGTTGGAATGCGGGTCCACACGGCCGCCGCCGAGGTGCGGCGTTACTGCCCGGTCGATCTCCAGAAGGACATCATGCGAGCCAGCGACATTCGAAAAGGCCAGGCCGTCATCATCGACAACACGCTGTACGTCGTGACGGACGCCGACCATTCCACCCCCGGCAACCTCCGCGCCCGCGTGCAGTTCAAGATGCGCGACGTGCTCAAGGGCACCATCCAAGACAAGCGCGTCGGCGCGACGGATGACATCGAGACGGCCACCCTCGACCGACGCACCGTCGAGTACCTCTACTCCGACCCCACCGGCCACCACTTCATGGATATGGAGTCGTACGAGCAGTTCCCGCTGGCCGACGACGTGCTGGGCAAGGACATCGGCTACCTCAAGCCCAACACGCAGATCACCGCGATGTTCCACGAGGGCAAGGTCGTCAGCTACGAACTGCCCAAGAGCGTCGACCTGACCGTGAAAGACACCGCACCGGGCATAAAAGGTGCCACGGCCACCAACCAGATGAAGGACGCGGAGATGGAGACCGGCCTGACGGTCAAGGTCCCGCCGTTCATCGGCATCGGCGAGGTGCTCAAGATCAACACCGCCACCGGCGAGTACCTGGGCCGCTCGGGCGCTTGAGATTCGCGGCTCGTCGTCGTTCGGCCGGTCCATTTTGATCGTCCTCGCCCGGCGGTCGGTCCTCTACGCTCCACAACATGCTCCTCAACCTGCTCCTGCTGGCCGGCGGGCTGGCGTTGCTCGTCTTCGGCGGTGACTGGCTCGTCCGCGGCGCCTCGGCGCTGGCGAGGAGGTTCGGCGTCGGCGAGGTCGTCATTGGCTTGACGGTCGTCGCCTTCGGCACCAGCGCGCCGGAACTGGTCGTCAGCTTTGCCGCCGCGTTGGACGGCACCGGCGGCATCGCCTTCGGCAACGTCGTCGGGTCGAACATCGCCAACATCGGCCTGCTGCTGGGCCTGACGGTGCTCATCCGCCCGCTGACGGTCCACCGGACGCTCATCGTCCGCGAGATCCCGATGCTGATCCTGGCGTCGGCCGTCGGGCTCGCGCTCGGCCTCGACGGGGCGGGCTTCTCCCGCGGCGACGGCGTCGTGCTGCTGCTGCTGTTTTGCGTCTTCGGCTACTACACGGTGCTGGACGTCGTCCGCAGTGAAGACGATCGGAAGCTGCTGGCCGAGGAGATCGCCGAGCCGGGCGTTCGTTCGGAGGGGTCCGCGGGCGCTGCGCCCGCCGAGGGGCTGGGCAGGGCGATCCTGTTCGTGCTGGTGGGGCTGGTGGCGCTGGTGGTCGGCGGGCAGATGGCGGTGACGTCGGCGACGCGGCTAGCCGAGGCGATGGGCGTGCCGCAGGTGGTCATTGGGCTGACGATCGTGGCGGTGGGCACGAGCCTGCCGGAGCTGGTGACGTGCCTGGTGGCCGCCCGCCGGGGGCAGAGCGACATTGCCGTGGGCAACATCGTCGGCTCGAACCTGTTCAACCTGATGTTCGTCTGGGGGCTGACGGCGACGGTCTCCCCCACGGCGTTGCCGGCCGGCGGCGGCGTCGATCTGGCGGTGGCGCTGGGGATGGCGGTGCTGCTGCTGCCCCTGGCGGTGACGGACACGTTCCAGATCCGCCGGTGGGAAGGCGCCGTGCTGCTGGTGGCGTGGCTGGCGTTCGCGCTGTTCGCGGCCAGTCGAGGGTAGCGGGGCGGGGTTAGCGAGTCAGGCCTTGTCGATCGGCGCGAACATCTCGCGGACGGCCCCGGCCACGTCGCCGGACCGCATGAGGCTCTCGCCCACCAGCGCCGCCCGCACGCCGGCCTCGGCGAGCTTCAGCACGTCGTCACGCCGGGTGATGCCGCTCTCGGTCACGAGCACTTCCTTGTTCTCCACAAGCTCGGCCATGCGGAGTGTCGTGCCCAGGTCGACGTTGAACGTCGTCAGGTCGCGGTTGTTGATGCCCAGGAGGCTGTACCCCTTCATCGGCACACCGATGACGCTGTCGCGCACGCGCATCAGGCTCATCATGTCGTGGACCTCGATGAGGCACGTCATCGTCAGCTCCGTGGCCAGGATCTGCAGGTCGATCAGCTCGTTGGTGCGTAGCGCCTCGGCGATCAGCAGGACTGCATCCGCGCCGGCGGCGCGGGCTTCCCAAATCTGGTAGGCGTCAACGACGAAATCCTTACGCAGCACCGGCAGGTTTACCGCGTCGCGGACGGCACGAAGGTCGTCGAGGCTGCCGTGGAAGAAACGCTCGTCCGTCAGCACACTGATCGCGTCGGCCCCGGCCTCGGCGTAGGTGCGGGCGATGGCCACGGGGTCGAAGTCCTCGCGGATGACGCCGGCCGACGGGCTGGCCTTCTTGACCTCGGCGATGAGGTTCATCGCCTTGGTCGGCTTGTGCGACACGGCCTGGAAGAAATTACGGGGCTTGGCCATGTCCCGCGCACGGGCGCGAAGCTCCTCTTCGGGGAGCCGGGCCTTTCGCTCGGCGACCTCGACGTGCTTATGCTCCAGAATGCGGTCGAGGATGTTCGACATCGTGATCGGCTCGGGCAAGGGGGCAGAACGCCGGCTTCGCCGGTTATGCCCGACGCGGCGTTGCAGGTACAAACCAGTGCGATGCTAGATGCCGACCTCATGATGTCAACAAGCCTCGCGGCCGGGCACGTGCCGTGGCCGGCGGTGATGCTGAACTTCGCCCAGGCGGCCACGGCTTCGGCCGCCGCCCCTGCCCCAACTCCCGCGCCCGTCGAGGTGAGCGTGCAGCAGATGGCCGTCGGGGCGGCGATTATGGTGTCGGCACTGCTGGGCGTGGCGGGGTTGGTCATCTTCCTGACGGGCGCGTACCGCCGGCAGAGTCTGCTCGGGCCGGCCAGGCGGCCGCCGGGCGGCCTCGGCTGGCCACTCGTCTTGGGCGGGTTTCTCGCCTTCGGCCTGCTCATGCTGCTGCAGTTCGTGCTGGCACCGGTCTTCGTCATCGCCGCAGGTGGCGAGCTGGCGCCCGACGCCAGCGAGAAGCACCCCGTACCCATCTACCTCGCGGCGACCACGGCGCAGTTCATCACCTTCGGCATCGGCCTCGGGGCGATCGCACTGCTCGCCAGGCCGATGCTCCGGCGGCTTGGGCTTCGTGGCGGGCGGCTTGGGCAGGGGGCGTTGGCCGGCTTGCTCGGCGTGGTGGCGGGGCTGCCGCTGGCCATGACGGCGGGCATCCTGAGCGGGCTGGCATTCAAGATCGTGGGCATCGAGCCGGACAGCCACCCGCTGCTGGACATCCTTCGGCGCGAGGACGGACTGGCGCTCGTGGCGATCGCATTCCTGGCCGCGGCCGTGGGCGCGCCGCTCGTCGAGGAGTTGATCTTCCGCGGACTTCTGCAGACGGGCTTTGTGCACGTGGCGGCCCGGTGGTTCGGCCGGGACGAGGGCGCCGGGCAAGGCAGCCGGCCGGTCGGCATGCCAGTGCAGGGGGGCGGGTTCGACCCCGTGCTGGCGGCCCGCGGCGAGCAGCCGACGATCGCCGAGCGAATGGCCTACAGCAGCAGTGCCGGCGGCGGCGTCGGCACACCCGGCAGCATCCCGCCGCCGCCGGGGGCACCGGGGCGCGAAGCCTACCTCCGTGCCAGGACACAGGTGCACGAGGCGCACGAGGCGCACGAGGCGCACGAGGCGGCCGGAAGGCCCGGCGGCCCGCCGCACGAAGACGCCGAGGACGAAACCGGACATGGCGTCAGTACGGGCCCCGGCGTCACGGCCCGCGCCGTCGGGATCGTCGTCACGAGCCTGCTGTTTGCCGTGATTCACCCGTACTACTCGTGGGCTGCGATCTTCGTGCTATCGCTCGTGCTCGGCTACGTCTACGAGCGCACGGGCAGCCTATGGGGCGTCATTCTGCTGCACGCGTTGTTCAACGGCGCGATGCTGACGCTCACGCTTCTGGCCAGCCAGTTTACCGGCCCGGCGTGAGGGTCTGCTCAGGCAGGTTTGCTGTCGGCGGCCTTGCGGCTACTGCACCGTAACGATCACCGGCTTGGACCCGACCGACGACTGCCCGCGGGTCAGGTCCTCGTCCACGGAAATGTCGCTGCCGTCGACAAAATCGATGCTCTTGCCGACGATGCGTCCGTAAACGTCCAGTTTCGCGCCGAGGGTGATGTCGCTGTACGGGGCGTACAGGTCGACCATCATGTTCCGGTCGTAGCCGCTGAGTTTCACGTCTTCGTCGCTCATGGCGGTGAGCTTGAAGTTGCGGGGGCGGTTCTGGTACGTCTCGACGCGGGCACCCAGGTCGATCTCGTCGTTGGCGTAGATCTCCACCGGCCCGGTCAGCCTGAGCCTCGCCGAGCCGGAGAGCTTGAACTTGTTCACCACGTACTTCCCGGCCGAGAGCGTGTAGGTGCCCGACGTGACGTTCACGTTGCCGAGGGTCGTATACGTGTCCGGCAGTTGGGGGTCGGGCAGGACGACTTCGTTGTCCAGCGGGATGATCCTGCCGCTGATACGCGGCTTGCCGATGAGCTTCACGCCGCCGGACGGGCCGTGGTACAGGTCGCCCCAGATTTCCGTCTGCCCACGGACGGTGATGGTACCGTTGGAGGCGGCATGGCCGGTGCGTCGGCCCGAGCCGTTGGTTACCGGGCTCTCCACCGCCGAGTCGTAGCTGTCAATGTCGACCGTGCCGTCCATCTCGATGCCGTCGAGCCCGACCAGCCCGTACCCGGCGTTGTACAAGCGTACGGCCACGGCCGTGCGCGTCACGTCGAAACCGTTGATCCCGAAAACCCCCGCCAGCCCGGACGGGACGGCGTTGCCACCCCCGGCCGTGCGCGAGACCGTCACCCGGACCGCGTTCGGGCTGGTCAACGTCGGCGTGAATGTCCGGGCGTTGGAGTCCCACCGGCCCGGGACGATGTCCGCGTCGCTCAACTCCACTGCCGTGCCGGCGGCCAGTGCCTGCTGGGCGATGTGCCTGGCAGCCGAGCGGGCACCCGGAACATTCTCGTGAACCATCGCTGCCGCGGCCCGTGCCGCGGCGTCGGCGGCGCCTTGGAGCTCCTGCCGGGCGACCGTTAGCCGCCCGAACTCCACGCCGAACGTGACCACCCCGACCAGCAGCGTGAAAATCAATACTGCCTGAAGCGCCGCGACGCCGTGTCGGTTCCCCCTGCTTTGAAGACGTTGATGATCCACCCACAAGACATCGACCCCTTCTTCACCCCGGGCAAGGCGGACGCCGCTGCCAATCACGGCCCGGGCCTGGCGGGAACTCTCTCTGTGACGGCTGTGTCGGCTCGGTGGGGGTAACTCGGCCTCAACTGTCGCAGGCTTGCAGGCTCGGGTCGCTGTTGACCTCGTCGGCGGCGTCGGCCGCCGGCCAGACGCCCGGGCCCCCGGACAGGTACCAGGCGTCGATCGCCCGCTGCCAGTCCCGCCGGCTCGAGACGTCGATAAACGCCTTCTTCACCTGCGCGTGCTCCGGGTGGAAGCGGCTGTACTTGATGCCCATCTTCCGCATCCGTCGCCCGGCCAGTTGCTCCCCGTGAATCTCCTGCGATAGCGCAAAGTGCTCCTGCAGCGCATCCCGCTGCTCCTCGATCGTCGGCGGATCGAGCAGCTCGCGGTAGCTGCCGTCCTCGTCGGCTGGCATCGCGAGCAGTTTTTGTGCGTCTCGGAAGATCCAGGGGTTGCCGATCGCGCCGCGGGCCACCCACACGGCGTCGCAGCCAGTCTCCTGCAGCATGCTCACCACGTCGCTGGGCTCGAAAACGTCGCCGGAGCCGAAGAGGAACAGGTCCGGGTGGCGGCGTTTTACCTCGGCGATGGCCGGCCACTTCGCCCGGCCGGCGTACTTCTGCTCCACCGTCCGCCCGTGCACGCGGACGGCGGCGACGCCGACGCTCGTCGCGGCCTCGAGGGTCTGCCAGAAGACGTCCTGTGCCTCTGGGGTGTCGTCAAAGCTCCGGCGGAGGCTGACGGTGATGGGGTGGTCGCCCAGGCGGTCGCGGCAGGCGCGGAGAATGGCCGTGCCGCGGGGCAGGTCCTTGAGCATCCAGCCGCCGCGGGCTTTGTTCTTCACTTTCTTGACCGGGCAGGCGAAGTTCAGGTCGATGACGTCGTATCCGGCGTCGGCGAGGATGGCGGCGGCGGCGGCCATGTCCGCCGGCTCCGACCCCATGACCTGCCCGGCGACCGGGTGGTCCTCGTCGTTGATATCAATGCTTTTTTTGAGGCCCTGCCCGCCGTCGAGCATGATGCGGTCGAGCAGCGCCT
Source organism: Phycisphaerae bacterium (assembly GCA_050329715.1). GTDB lineage: Bacteria > Planctomycetota > Phycisphaerae > Tepidisphaerales > Tepidisphaeraceae > DAIOTR01. The sequence goes on along the minus strand of JBHJOM010000016.1, from coordinate 33,248 downwards.
CGGTCATGGCATAGGGGCAGCCGCGTCGGCGAGCGACGAGGCGCATCGCCCGGTCGGAGTAGCCGGCGATGCCCGCCTGCATCATCGGGCTGGGAAGTGCGGTGAATTTCACGCCGGCAGCTTAACCGGTCCCGCCAGAAGGTCACCCGCAGACGGGCCCGACGCTCCTCGGCGGTCAACACAAACTGCCGACAAAACTGGCATCATACCAGTCCGTATACTCCTATGTGTAAAACGGTTATGACGATTCATTAGGCGAAAGAAGGGGTTTGTTTGGTTGAATCGCGTATTATCTAAGCACGAAAGCTGGCTTACCGTTGCGTGTCGCGTTGCGCGTCGCTAACTTTCCGGCATGACTGCCGCTTCAACGCCGAAACTTTCAGCAGCCGTGGCTGACGGGGACGATGGGCTCGCCGTCCTGCGTGAGATCGGCTCGGTCTTCTCCAGTACGCTCGAACTGCGTGAGGCCTTCAGCAAAATCATGGACGTGCTGGCACGCCGGCTGGACATGCAGCGGGGCACGCTCGTGCTGCTGGACGAATCGACAGGCCGGCTCCGCACGCTTGCCGCCTCGGGCCTCTCCCGTGAGGAGGTCGATCGCAACCGCTTTGCCCTGGGCGAGGGCATCACCGGCAACGTGGTGGCGACGGGCCGGCAGCGCGTCATCCCCGACGTTCGCACCGACCCGGACTTTCTGAACCGCACCGGCCGGCTCGATTACGTCGACCGCGACCAGCCGGTGAGCTTCATCTGTGTCCCGGTGCTCATCGAAGGCCGCTGCGCAGGCGCATTGTCCATGGACAAGGTGCTGACGAGCGAGGCCCAGCTCCAGGCCGACGCCCAGCTCGTCGAGACGATCGCCGCGTTCCTCGCCCAGGCGATTCAGATTCACCGGATGGTCCTCGCCGAGAAAGAGGAGCTGGTCTCCGAAAACCTGCAGCTTCGCAGCCAGGTCCGCGACCGGTTCAAGTTCGACAACATCATCGGCGACAGCCCGGCCATGCACGACGTCTTCAGCGTCGTCGGCCAGGTCGCCAACAGCCGGGCAACCGTGCTGCTGCTCGGCGAGACCGGCACCGGCAAGGAGATGATCGCCAAGGCGATTCACTACAACAGCCCGCGGCACGAAAAGCCGTTCATCCGCGTCAACTGCGGTGCACTCACCGGCACGCTGCTTGAGAGCGAACTCTTCGGCCACGTGAAGGGGAGCTTCACCGGGGCGATCAAGGACAAGATGGGCCGGTTCGAGGCGGCCGACGGCGGCACGATCTTCCTCGACGAGATCGGCACGATGGAGCCTCAGCTGCAGGTGAAGCTGCTGCGCGTGCTTCAGGAGCGGGAGTTTGAGCGCGTCGGCGACACGCAGGTCGTGAAGGTGGACGTGCGCGTCATCGCCGCGACCAACGTCGACCTGGAAGAGGAAGTCGCCCGGAACAACTTCCGCGAGGACCTGTTCTACCGCCTGAACGTCGTGAGCATCTACCTGCCGCCGCTGCGGAACCGCCGTGAGGACATCCCGCGGCTGATCGACTACTTCCTGGACAAGTACAACGACCTGAACGGCCGGAAGCTGCGTCGCATCAGCCGGGACATGCTCAACATCATGCTCCGCTACCCGTGGCCGGGGAACGTGCGTGAGCTGGAGAACGCGATCGAGCGTGCGGTGGTCCTGTCGCGCAACGACGATTTCAATGAGGACCTGCTGCCGCTGAGCGTGCGGATGTTCGCCCAGCAGCGCAAATCGGCCGCGGGCAGCGAGAGCATCGAGAGCCTCGCCAAGCGGATGAGCGAGCAGGCGATCAGCGAGTACGAGCTGCGCGAGGGGGAGATTTACCAGCTGGTGATCGACCAGATCGAGTCGGCGTTGATCGAGCGGGCGCTGTCGCGTTGCGGCGGCGTGAAGACCAAGGCGGCCGACTACCTGGGCATCAACCGCAACACGCTCAACAAGAAGGTCAAGGACCTGAGCATCGAATCGAGCGACTGAGGTCGTCGGTGTCGGCGACTGAACCGCGGGTTATGCCTGCCGGCAGCGGGCGTTATGCTCGGTGGGTATGAAATACCGCATCCTCGGCAAGACGGGCCTGAAGGTAAGCGTCGTCGGCGTCGGCACGTGGCAGTTCGGCGGGGAGTGGGGCAAGGACTTCCAGCAGACGGAGGTCGACGCGATGTTCCGCCGGGCCGGGGAGCTGGGCATCAACCTCATCGACACGGCCGAGTGCTATGGCGACCACACGTCCGAAGCGTTTATCGGGAAAGCGATCGAAGGCGACCGTGCCGACTGGGTCGTCGCCACGAAGTTCGGCCACAAGTTCCACGAGCCGTTCAAGCGGACGGAGCCGCGCAGCCCCTCGGACGCGCGCCACCAGACCGAAGCGAGCCTGGCCGCCCTGCGGACCGACTACATCGACGTGCAGCAGTACCACAGCTGGGGCGAGGAGCAATTCTTCGACGACGACGTGCTGGCCGAACTGAACAAGCTGAAGGACGAGGGGAAGATCCGTCACATCGCCAACAGCGTGGGGGATAGCGAAAAGGGGCTCAGGCAGATCGACGCCAGCAGTGACCGCGGCATCGAAGCGATTCAGATCATCTACAACCGCCTGGACCGCCGGCCCGAGGCCGAGGCGCTGCTGCTCTGCCAGAACCAGAACCTGGGCGTGCTGGCCCGGGTGCCGCTGGCCAGCGGGTACCTCTCGGGCAAGTACAAGCCGGGGCACAAGTTCGAGAACAACGAAGTCCGCGGCAAGTGGCACGGGCAGGAGAAAAGCGACGAGGCGCTTCGGCAGGTGGAGGAGATCGAGAAGCTCGAAAAACCTCACGACGTGCCGATGGCCCAGTGGGCGCTGGCCTGGTGCCTGAAGCACCCGGCCGTGACGTGCGTGATCCCCGGCTGCAAGAACGTGGAGCAGGTGGAGAGCAACGCCGCCGCGGCCGAGCTGGAGATGGTGAGCGACGACCACCCGCAGGCGGCCTGAGCGGCCCGTCGGGCATTGTTCTAGCCCCCGGCCCGGCAGGCGCTTACACTCCCTGACCATGACGACCCTGGCCCCCGACGCACCCCCGGCAACGCCCGGACAAAAGGACCTGCTCGTACGCGTGGAGGACCTGCGGACATACTTCGGCCGGCCCGAGAAACCGGAGAAGGCCGTCAAGGCCGTCGACGGCGTGTCGTTCGAGATCGCACGCGGCGAGACGTTCTGCGTCGTCGGTGAGTCCGGCAGTGGCAAGAGCATCTCGGCGCTCTCCATGATGCGGCTGGTTCCGCAGCCGCCGGGGTTCTTCCCCACGGGGCGAATCCTCCTGGCCGAGCCGGGTGCCGGCCTGACGGACACCAACAACGAACGCTTCAACCTGCTCGGCTACAGCGAGAAGAAGATGCGCCAGGTCCGTGGCGGGCGGATCGGCATGATCTTCCAGGAGCCGATGACCAGCCTCAACCCGGTCTACACCATCGGCGACCAGATCATGGAGGCACTCCAACTGCACATGGAGATGCCACGCCGACAGGCCAGGGCACGCACCATCGAATTGCTCGGCCAGGTGCAGATTCGCGACCCCGCCGCCACCGTCGACGAATACCCGCACCGCTTTTCCGGCGGCATGCGGCAGCGCGTCATGATCGCCATGGCCATGGCCTGCGAGCCGGACCTGCTCATCGCCGACGAGCCGACGACCGCGCTGGACGTGACGATTCAGGCGGAAATCCTGCGGCTGATGAAGGAACTGCAGGACCGCAAGGGCATGGCGATCCTGTTCATCACGCACGACTTCGATGTCGTCGCGGAGATCGCAGACCGCGTCGCCGTGATGCGGTACGGGAAGATCGTCGAGACCGGCACGCGCCAGGAAGTGCTCCGCAACCCTCAGCACGCCTACACACAGGAGCTGCTTGCGGCGCTGCCCCGCAACTTGAAGAAGCTGCGCGACGAGGAGCGGGCACGGGTGGCGGTTGCGCAGAAGGACATGGCCGCCGAAGCGGCCCAGCCGGGGGGCGCTGCGTTGCAGGGGACGACGGTGCCGTCGACGTCGCTCTCTTACGCGGCTCGGAATTCGGGGCCGGACGTTGCCAACATTCTCGAAGTGCGCGACCTGCGCGTCTGGTTCCCGATCAAGAAGGGGCTTTTGAGCCGCACTGTCGACCACGTGAAAGCCGTCGACGACGTGAGCTTCAACCTGCCCAAGGGGCAGATCCTGGCGGTGGTGGGAGAGTCCGGCAGCGGCAAGACGACGCTGGGCCGGGCGATCCTCAAACTGATCGAGCCGACGGCCGGCAGCATCCTGTTCGAAAGCCGCGAACTAATGCCTCTCACCAGCGGGCAACTCCGGCCGCTGCGCCGGCAGATGCAGATCATCTTCCAGGACCCGTACTCGGCCCTGAACCCGCGCATGACCATCGGCGGCATGCTCATGGAGATCCTCAACGTGCACAAACTCGGTGCCGGCAAGAGCGAGCGCGAGGGGATGTGCGAGAACGTCATGCGGCGGGTCGAACTCAAGCCGGAGTTCCTCCGCAGGTACCCGCACGAATTCTCCGGCGGCCAGCGGCAGCGCATTGGCATCGCACGGGCGCTGCTCGTGCAGCCGCGTTTCATCGTGTGCGACGAAGTCACCAGCGCGCTGGACGTGAGCGTGCAGGCCAGGCTGTTGCAGCTTCTGCTGGATTTGCGCGACGAGATGGGGCTGACGTACCTGTTCATCACGCACAACCTCGGTGTGGTGGAGTACCTCGCCGACGAAGTTCTGGTGATGTACAAGGGCAGGATCGCGGAGCGCGGCCCGACGGAGCAGGTGGTCAACGACCCGCAGGACCCGTACACGAAGAAACTCCTCGCCGCCGTACCCCGGATGGAACCGGTCTAAACCCGCCGTGTCACCGCAGGACGTGCCCAACCTCATCAGCTTCTGGCCCTTTCAACCCGTGCCGGCAGGGGACCATACGGCGGTGGACCTGACGGCCGTCGGGCCATACCCGTATACGCTCCAGGAGATGAACGGCCCCCTCGGGCGGGGCGGCGAAGGCGTCTTCGGGCCTGCCGCACTCTGCATCGAGCGCGGGCAGTGGTTGTGTATCCCGCGGGAAGGCTGCCCGGCGCTAAACCTTGCCGGGCGGCAGCAGGTGAGCGTCGTGGCGTGGGTTCAGCGCCGTACGGACAACCTGTGGCAGTACATTGCCTGCGTTTGGGACGAACACAATGAACACAGGCAGTACGCGCTCTTCACCAGCGGCCACAAGCAGGCCGACGGCCGCGACCTGACCCGCACCGACGCCGACCACCAGCCGCACGGCTACGTGTCCGACGTCGGCGGGGCGACGCCGGGCTGCAAGTTCTGCTTCAGCTACGCCACCGGTGCAACGCGCGTCGAGCCGGGGCGGTGGACGATGATCGGCTTCAGCTACAACGGCCGGGCTCTTTGCATTTATACCGACGGCCGACTGGACGCCAACGGCGCGTGCAACCCGTTCTCCTGGGACAAGCCGCTTCACGACGCCGGGCCGCACACGCCGGACTTTACCGTCGGGCAACGCAACGTCCCATCGTGGGCGAACTACCCCGTGGGGCAGCCAGAAAACTGCGTGGGCTTCGGCGGGTTGCTGGGCGGGCTGGCCGTCTACGACCGAGGGCTGGGCCCCGAGGAGTTCGCCGCGTTGTACCGCTCGACCCTCGGCGACAAGCCGTAGCCAACAAAGGGGACAGAACCCATGACGCCCGAAAACGTGCCCGACCTCCTCTGCTTCTGGTCCTTCCGGCCGGGGCCCGCCGGTGACCTCACGGCCGTCGGGCCGAATGCCTACACGCTCCAGGAGATGAACGGCCCCATCGGGCGGGCGGGCGAGGGTGTTTTCGGGCCGCACAGCCTGCACATCGAACGTGGCCAGTGGCTGCGCGTCCCCCGAAGCCAGTGCCCGGCGCTGGACGTTCATGGCGAACGCGAAGTGACGGTCGTCGCGTGGGTGCAGCGGCGTGCGGACAACCAGTGGCAGTTCATCGCAGGCATGTGGGACGAGCGAAACGCCATGCGGCAGTACGGGCTGTTTACGAGCGGGCACATGCAGTCCGACTGTCGGGACCTGACGCGCACGCCGGCGGTGCATCAGCCGCACGGCTACGTGTCCGACGTCGGCGGGGCGACGCCGGGCTGCAAGTTCTGCTTCAGCTACGCCACCGGGGCGACGTTCGTGAAGCCGCAGCGTTGGACCATGCTCGCCTTCACGTACGACCACCGTGAGATCCGCATCTATACCGACGGCCGACTCGACGCCAACGGCCACTGCAACCCGTTCGCCTGGGACAAGCCGCTGAAGCAGAGCGGCCCGGACGGCCCGGACTTCACCGTCGCCATGCGCGACCACCCGAAGTGGCCGACCTACCCCGAAGGCGACCAGGTCCACGACGGAGACTATGGGGAAGGCTTCGGCGGGATGCTGGGCGGGCTGGCGGTGTTCGACCGCGCGCTGCGGCCGGAGGAAATCGCCGATCTGCACCGTGCGACGGCACAGCCTGGCCGATAGCCTGCCGCCCGCGCGACTCGCATTGATTCACACTTCCGGCAGTTCAGTCGAGCAGGTCGGCGAGGTTGGCCACGCGGGTGTTCTCCGTTCGGCTGCCGGCGGCGGGGCGGCCTTCGGGCTCGGCGGGTGCTGCGGAGGCGTCGGCGAGCGTCCGGGTCGTTTCAATATGCCACTGGTCGGGCGTCGTGTCGTTCAGCACCGTCTGCAATGCGGCGACGTCGTCCACATCCCGGCCGGCGACGCGTGTGATGATCGAGCCGACCCGCAGGCCTTTTTCGGCCATCGGGCTGTCGTCGTCCATGCCGGTGACGATGAGCCCGGCGTCAGCGCCGGCCCAGTGCGACGGGGCCGTACCGACCGTCATACCCTGCCAGCGCATGCGCTGTGAGGCGTGGCGAATCGGTTTGTGCGGAAAGCTTCGGGTGGCGAGCTTGGCGTCGAGCTTGAGGAGCTTGCCGCCGCGGTTCACCAGCAGCGACACCTCTGCGGCACCCAGCCCGCCGAGCAGGCGCTCCAGGTGGGGGCCGTTGCTGACGTCCCGCCCGGCGATGCAGAGAATCACGTCCCCCTCGAGCAGCAGCCCGTCGGCGGGATGGCCTGCCTCGACGCGGTCCACCTCGGCGCCGCCGGCGGCGGGGAGGTTGTTCATGCGCCGGCTGTAGTTGGTAGGCGTGCGGACGGTGACGCCGAGGGTGCCGTAGACGATTTCCCGGCCGGCCCGCAGGGTGCGGACGTGCTCGAGCAGGGTGTCGTCGATGGGGATGGCGAAGCCGATGCCGTCGGTCGGGCCCTGGGGCAGGACGACGGCGGTGATGATGCCGATGACGTTGCCGTTGAGGTCGAACAGCGGGCCGCCGGAGTTGCCGGGGTTTACCTCGGCGGTGGTCTGAATGAGGTTGTCGTAGAGGCGGTGTTCGCGCCGGCCGAGGCGGGCAAGGGAGCGGCCGGTGCCGCTGACGACGCCGACGCTCATGCTCATTTCGCCGTCACCGGCGAGGCCGACGGGGTTGCCGAGGGTGATGGTCCACTGCCCGCGGCGGACGTCGGAGCCGGTGGCGAGCTTGGCGGCCGGGAGACGGGCGGCGGCCTTGAGGACGGCGATGTCCGTCCACGGGTCGGAGCCGACGACGATGGCCGGGTGCACGTCGCCGCGGTCGGTCGTGACCCAGATCTGCCGGGCTTCGCCGATGACGTGCTCGTTCGTGAGGATGTACCCCTCTTCGTCGAAGACGACGCCGGTGCCGACGACACGGCCGATGCGGCCGATGAGCTTGTCGAGCGTCTCGCCGTTGAGTTGTTCGGAGCGGACGGCGTCGGCGTTGAGCGTCAGTTCGTCGGTGACGACACTGATGGCGACGACGGTGGGGGCGGCCTCGGCGGCGACCTGCTGGAACAGGCCCTCGAGGTTCGAGAGCCGCAGCGTGTCCGAGTCGCTGCGAACGGACTTGACCCCGGCTTGCGTCGTCGCATCGGCCACACCCAGCCAGAAGACGAATGCAAGAACAATGACGTTGCGGGTGATCGTGTCGAGGCGAACGTTGCGGCGGGCCTCCTGCCCGACGACGGCCGACTTGCACGAATCTCCGGCAGAACAGCTGAGCCGAAGCGCCATACGCGCTAACCTCCTGTCATGTCATCCGCGGTGGTTCACGCGAAGCTTCCGGGCAAGCCCTTGCCTCGGAAACGCGTGGTTCAGGACTGGATCAGTATGTAGTGGAACTGACTCGCCAAAACCAGTGTTTTCCGGGAATTCGCATCAACTCGCAGACCGCCGGCCCTGGCCGACGGGGACATGACCTTGTTCGTAGCCTGAACGACCCGGGACACACGGCACGACGCCGCGCGTCCTGTAAAGTCGTCGGCACGAAAGCAGGTAGACGTTGAGTTTGTGTCCACCTGATGTCATCCAGTTTTTGACCGTTCCGACCGGTCGGGCTTTGGACTTTGACGGTGGTGCCGGCGGTGGCGCCTGTTTTTACGTGCCCGGAATGTCGTAAAGCAAAAAGCAACGCCTCGGCCGCCGGGCCGAGGCGCCGCTTCTGACGGCTAGATGCAAACCCGGGCGAGGGACTACTCGTTGTCGCCGGTCCCCTCTTCAGGTGAGTCTTCCGCGGCCGGGGCCTTGGTGGGCAGCAGGCCTTTGGAAGACAGCACCTCATGACGGATCTCGGCGGCGAGTTCCGGGTTTTCCATCAGGAAGTTCTTGGCGTTCTCCCGGCCCTGGCCCAGGCGGGTTTCCTTGTAGTTGAGCCAGGCACCGCTCTTGTCCACGACACCGGCGGCGACGCCCAGGTCGAGCAGGTCGCCCTCGTAGCTGATGCCGCGGTCGAACATGATGTCGAACTCCGCGTCACGGAAAGGCGGGGCGACCTTGTTCTTCACGACGCGGGCACGCGTGCGGTTGCCGACGGCCACGTCGCCGTCCTTGATGCTGCCGGTACGGCGGACGTCGATGCGGACGGAGGCGTAGAACTTGAGCGCCCGGCCGCCGGGGGTGGTCTCCGGGCTGCCGAACATCACGCCGATCTTCTCGCGAATCTGGTTGATGAAGAGGACGGTCGTCTTGCTGCGGTTGATGGCACCGGTGAGCTTGCGGAGCGCCTGGCTCATGAGCCGGGCCTGCAGGCCCACGACCGGTTCGCCCATCTCGCCCTCGATCTCGGCCCGGGGGATCAACGCAGCGACGGAGTCGACGATGATGATGTCCACGGCGTTGGAGCGGACGAGCATCTCGCAGATTTCAAGGCCCTGCTCGCCGGTATCCGGCTGGGAAACGAGCAGGTCGTTGAGTTTGACGCCCAGGCGCTTAGCCCAAGAAGGGTCCAGTGCGTGTTCCGCGTCGATAAAGGCGGCCACGCCGCCGGCTTTTTGCACGCTGGCGACGCAGTGCAGGGCGAGGGTCGTCTTGCCGCTGGACTCCGGCCCGAAGACCTCGAGCACGCGGCCGCGGGGGATGCCGGCCCCGCCGAGGGCGATGTCGAGTGAGAGCGACCCGGTCGGGATGCCCTCGACAACGGTGGGCGTCTCGCCGAAGCGCATGACGGCACCCTTGCCGTACTGGCGTTCGATCTGCTGGACGGCGCGGCCCAGTGCCTGGTCTCGGCCGTCACGGTTGCCGGTGAGTTCGGAGGCGGCAGTCTTGGCGTTAGCAATGGCCTTGGCCATAACGATAAGCTCCTTTCGCCGGGTACCTACCGCCGCGGAGACGAGATCGACGAATGCCCTCAAGGTGGCCACGGGATCCGAGCATCGGCCCGGGAAGGGCCAATTGCAAGACCCTGCCCCGGCAAAACGCATCCCCTAAAGAGGGGGCGCATTGCCGGCGGTTAAGTCCGTCGCGGTGAGGGCGTCCGTCCGAGCACGCCTGGTGGGCGGTCAGCCGGCTGGATTGTGGTGTGGCTCGTCAACCTTCGCGGGGTGGTCCTTTCCTTGACCAAGCCGGCGGCGACGCGGCTCCCGGAGGAGCCTGGCCGACGCAAGGCCTTACCCGCACCCAGACTCGACGGCGAGCCACTTGCCGCCTTGGTCCAGGACCGTTTGGTTGATGTACGGAAGAATATCGACCGTACGGGCCGGTTGCAAGCAGGAAAACCCGCAAAATGTCGAGGCGAGCCCGCAACAACCCCACCAATCAAGCCTCTCAGGCGTCCGGCTAGCCGCCGCCGTCCAACGGGTGGCTCGATACGCGTGTATAGCTCGCCCCGCCGGGGCCCAGGTCGCTCACGTACAGCACCAGCTCGTCGAGCGTCGTGCCGATGCCGCCGCGGGCGTTGGTGCGGTCACGCAAGGCACCGGGGAGGCGGGTGGGGGGCTTCATTCGGCCGAGGGTCACGTGCGGACTGAACGCCCGGCCCTCCTTGCGAAAGCCGGCGTGCAGCATCGTCTCGTCGGTCGCCTCGAAGAGGTCCAGCAGCCGTGGCAGGCCCGGGCCCGTCAGCCCCAGCCCGACGACCGCACTCGGCCGGTCGGTCGCGGGCCACAGCCCGGCCAGCTCCAGTTCCATCGCCCCCTGCGTCGGGATCTGCCGCACGGCGTCCACCACGTCCATCACCCGTTCGTCCGGCACATCGCCCAGGAACTTGAGCGTTACGTGCAGGTTCCCCGCCGGCGTCAGGCGCATGCCGGGCAGGGCCTCGCGCAGCATTCGTTGCAAGGGTTGCAGTTGCTGGCAGGTCTCGTCAGGAAGGGGCAGGCCAAGGAACAGACGCATGGTGCAAAAGCATAGCCCCGGCGCGCGTGCCGGGGCTTGTTGCTTGTGATCATGTCGCGATGAATAAGGGCTAGAAGCTCATGGCCTGCTTGTAGGCGTCCCACCGGTTGTCGATCTGGTCGCGGGTGGTGTTTTTGAGGCCGTCGAGGGAAAAGTCGCTGATGGTGAAGCTGGCCGTAACGGTCCCGAAGGCCAAAGCCCGCTTGATGGTGCTGGGGCTGAGGGATTGCTGGGTGGCCAGGTAGCCCATCATGCCGGCGGCGAAGCTGTCGCCGGCACCGGTAGGGTCGATGACCTTTTCGGTCGGGTAGGCGGGCAGTGTGAAGACGTCCCCGGCCGCCCCGGCCGTGCCGCGGCCGGCCATGATCGCACCGTGCTCGCCCTTCTTGATGACGACGAACTTCGGCCCCAGTTTCACCACCTCGTGGGCCGCCTTCACCATGTTCTTCTCGCCGGTCAGCAGCCGTGCTTCGCCGTCGTTGAGCACCAGCCCGTCGATCATGCCCAGCAGCTTCACGAGTTCCTTGCGTTCGGTTTCGATCCACAGGTTCATCGTGTCGGCCACGGCCAGCTTGGGCTGCTTGAGGCTCTTGAGCATCTCCTGCTGCAGCACCGGGTGGGTGTTGGCCAGGAAGATGTACTGGCTGTCCTTGAAGGCCTCTGGGATGGTCGGGGCCTGCTCGGCGAGCACGTTGAGGTCCACCTGCACGGTCTCGGCCTCGTTCATGTTCTCGACGTAGCTGCCGTGCCAGCGGAAGGTCTTGGAGCCGGGGCGGTGTTCGAGCCCCGAGAGGTCGACGGGCTGGCCCTTGAACAGGTCCTTCGGGTCGAAAGGGAAATCCTCGCCGATGACGCCGACGAGCCGCACCGGGGTGAAGAAGCTTGCAGCGTAAGCAAAGTAAATGGCGCTACCGCCGATGACGTTGTCGCGTTTGCCGAACGGGGTCTCGACGGTGTCGATCCCGATGGATCCGGTGACGAGCAGGGACATGGTTTTCTCCGGTGTTGGGTGCAGGAAAGGTTTTGCGAGGCTTCAGGTCCGGGGCAGTTGCTTCACCTTCACCTGGTTGGGTGTGACGGTGTAGCACTGGCCGGGGCTGAGGCGTTTGAAGCGTTTGAGCAGGCGGTCCAGGGCGTCGTCCTGCTCGACGTCGCCGGGGTTGTCGCCCAGGTTCAGGAGCACCAGCACGCGGTTGAACCCGCCGGCGGCCTCGGCGTGCTCACGGTCGCGGGTCAGCAGTTCAAGTTGCTGTTTGCGGCAGTGTTCGAGCACGGCGTCGGGCGCGGCGTTGAGGCTCAGCCCGCTCTGCGCGTGCAGGTTCGCCTCGTGGCCGTGGCCTTTGAGTGATGCGGCGGTCTGCAGGTGGCAGGAGTGGTGAATGAAAAAACGCACGGGTCGCGATGCTAGGCGGACTCGGGCGGTTTGCAACTCCCGGCCCCCAGTCCGGCTCGTGGTCCGGCCCGCAGTCCGGCCCGCGGTTCGGCCACTGGCCGGCCGGCGTGGCGGTGCCGCCGCAGCACCCCGGCCGCGCCTAACATGAGGCATGTTCGCAAAACGCCTCGCAACGATTGGAGCCCTCATGATGTTCGGACTCGGTGCCTCCTGCTCGACCGCCGCCGTCGACCCCCGCAAGGTCCCCGACCCCGCCACCGACCTGACCGTCCCCGCCGACGCCGGCCCCCAGACTGTCGTCCTCGCCGGCGGCTGCTTCTGGTGCACGGAGACCGTCTTTGAAAACTGGCCCGGCGTGACCGATGTCGTCTCAGGTTACGCCGGCGGCACCGAGGCCACCGCCAACTACCAGGCCGTCTCCGCCGGCCAGACTGACCATGCCGAGGTCATCAAAATCACGTACGACCCGGCCAAGGTCAGCTACGGGCAGTTGCTCAAGGTCTTCTTCTCGATCGCCCACGACCCGACGCAGCTTAACCGTCAGGGCCCGGACACCGGCCGGCAGTACCGTTCGGCCGTCTTCTACGCCGATGACGAGCAGAAGCAGGTCGCCGAGGCGTACATCAAGCAGTTGAACGAAACCGGCCTGTGGGACAAGCCGATCGTCACGACGCTCGAGCCGCTCGACGCGTTTTACGTCGCCGAGGCTTACCACCAGGACTACGTGCAGAACAACCCGAACCAGCCGTACGTGGTCCAGTATGCCCTGCCGAAGCGCGAGAAGGCGATCAAGAATGCCGAGTCTGCGGAGAAACCCCAGGCCGATTCCGCCGAGTAGTCACGCGGCATGGCCGACTCGGTTTGAACAGGATGTGAAAAGACGCCGAGCGTTTCACCGTTGCAGTGCGTGACGCTTGAGTGTCTCCAGGTCGACGACGCGCAACGCCGCTTCGTGCGTCGCCTCCAGCACCACCGGGGGGGCGACACCGGCGGCTTCGGCCTCTTTCCAGCGGTCGGCGCAGAGGCACCAGCCGTCGCCGGGCTTCAGGCCGGGGAAGTTGAACTCCGGGCGTGGCGTCGAGAGGTCATTGCCCTTTGCGGCCGTGTAAGCCAGGAACTCGGCGGTGACGTGCGCACAAACGGTGTGGCTGCCTGCGTCTTCCGGGCCGGTGTGGCAGGTGCCGTTACGGTAAAAGCCGGTCAACGGGTCCAGGCAGCATGCCTGCAACGAGCCGCCCAGGACGTTCTTCGGCGTCGCCTTGCGTGGTATCGTCATGGCTTCACCGTAGTCGCGCGGGGCGGCGGTGGCCAACGTCGCTGTGCTGGCGTGGGGCATTGCCGTCTCGGGCTTTGTTTTGCCGGCCGGCGGCGAGTGATCGAGAGCAGTCGAACGTTCGCCGGCCGCCGTTCTGTTTGTCGGCTACAGCACGTCCACGTTTTCCGTGCCGATGATGTCGTCGATCAGATCGGCTTCGGCGGTGTCGATGCCGCCTCCGCCGTAAGCGAGGGTGTAGCTTCCGTCGCGAGTCAGGAGTGTGTCGTCACCGACTGACCCGTAGAGCGTGTCCCGGCCGCCGTTGCTGACGAGGGTGTCGTTGCCCCGCCAGCCCCATAGTACGTTGTTGGCACTGCTGCCGGCGATATAGTCGTCGCCCCAGCCGCCGACGACGCGTTCGACGGTGTTCAGGACGTTGTCGCCTTCGCCGGGTTCGCCGTCGTTGGGCAGGTTATCGTGGAGGGTCACGCGGATGGCCCGGCGGCGGTGGCCGTAATCGACAGTGTCTTCGTGCGGGCCGCCGTCGATGTAGTCGGCACCGTCGCCGCCGTCGAGGCGGTCGTTCTGGTTTCCTCCGAGGAGTCGGTCGTCGCCGGCCTCGCCGTAGAGTCGGTCGTTGCCGTAGCTGCCTTCGAGTGTGTCGTTGCCTGGCCCGCCGAAGATCAGGTCGTCGCCGGCGTCGCCGTTGAGCAGGTCGTTGCCGCTGCCGCCGTAGATGCGGTCGTTACCGTCTCCGCCGTAGACGGTGTCGTCGCCTGCGGAGGCAAAGATGTAATCGTCGCCGGGGCCGCCTTCGATCCAGTCGTTCCCGCTTGCGCTATCGACCCAGTCGTTGCCTTCGCCCATGAAGGCGTAGTCCGGCCCCCAGCCGCCGAAGAGGGTGTCGTTGCCCGGGCCGGCGTAGGTGTAAACGAACTGGCCTGTCACGTTCCGGACGAAGTCGTCACCGTCGCCGAGGTTGAAGAAGACGTAGTTCACCCCGGCCGCGGGGCGGGTGACGACGACGCCGTCGCGTTCGACGACGAGCATGTCCCCGTCTTCGGTGAGCAGGAAGACGTCGTCGCCGTCGGTGCCCTCGATCGCCCAGATGCCGTCGGCGAAGGTCGTGAAGGCATCGACGTAGACGGGCGGCGACGAGGGGGTGCTGGTGGCGTGCTCCTGCAGGAAGTCGACCTTCGCATTGACGGTCCCGACGGTGATGGCGTCGTAGACGACGTAGCCGGTGAGGTCGCCGCCGCCGGCCGTGACGTGGTACGTGCCGGCCGGGAGGGAGAGCGCGTAGCCGCCGGCGGCCGCGGTCTGCGTGATGAACGCCGCACCGTCTGTCGAGCGGACGGCCGTGATGGTGACGTCGGCGAGGCCTTCGAAGGGGGTGTAGAAGTCGTCGTCGGTTACGGCGTTGTCGTCGTATACCACGCCGGTGAGGAAGGCGTTGTTTCCGCTCTTGCTGGCGAAGTTCTGTGCCGACAGCAGGGCGTGGTTGAAGTAGCGGTTGCCGGGGAAGTCGTACCCGCCGGTGGCTATGCCGCTGCCGACTTCTTCGTGCCCGGCCGAGAGCATGTTGGTTCGGTGCCCGCGTCCGGGGATGGAGAAATCCTGGAAGAGCGCCTGGTGCTGGCTGTAGACCATGCTCGTCGGGTTGATGGACGCGGTTGAAGCGTTGACGGCCAGGTTCTCGCCCCAGCCGAAGGTGCCGTAGCTGCCATACCCCGCGGCCGCCATGCGCTGCCCGGCGTTGCTGCCCCCGGAGCCGGTGTGGCTGAACTGGCCTTGTTCCAACAGCCAGTCCGCGTGTCCGCGGGCGGCGGCGGTGAGGTTGGCTTGTGGCGCCAGCGGCTGCTTCGGCGTGGCGTTGAGGGTGCCGGGGGAAAGGCCCTCGTTGAGATCGATGCCGTACCGTGCGGCCTCGCCGGCCGGGTCGAGCCGGGCGCGGTTGATCAGTTCGACCATCAACTGTTCGTAAGGCGTAAGCACCGCCGTGCTGAGCAAGCGGCGGGATTCGAGTCGCTCCAGAACCGGCATGTTGGTTTCATCGGCGTATGCCGGCAGTCCGGCCATGCAGAAACATGGGTTTTGGTGACGACGCGGCGATTACCCATATCGAGCAGGTCGCAAAAGCGTCAGAAGCGGCCGGTCCGCTGCCACCGGCAGCGCCGCCGGACGAGGCCCGGAAGCCCGAGGCCCCCGGGCCACGCTGTCGCGTGCCGCTAACCGAATTGATGCATTGCTTCAGTTGTTCAGATCGGCCCGGAGGCCGTCCATCTGCTCGCGGAGTGTGGGGCTCACCCACTGCTGGGAGCGTGCGGCCCGTTCGGCGCGGAACAGTGCTTCGCGGGCGTCCTCTTCCTGCCCGCTTTCGCGCAGCGCCGCGGCGAGGCCCAGCAAGGCTTCGACGCGGTCCGGGTCGGTCTCCAGCGCCGCCTTGAACTGCTCGATTGCCTCGGGCAGTGCCTCCAGTGACAGCAGCACGCGGCCTAGCGTGTCGCGGTAGGCCGGCTGCGGGTCGATGGCCACGGCGCGGCTCGCCAGGTCGCGTGCGCGTTCGAGTTCGGTCTGCTGTGTCAGCAGGGCGTAGGCCAGGTCGTTGAGGGCCGGTGCGTCGTCGGGCTTCACGGCCAGGAGGCGTTCGTAGAATGCGATGGCGGCGGCGAGATCCGCCTGACGAAGGGCGATCTGCCCGGCGAGGCGCAGGTCGGCGGCCTCCGGCGTGGGGGCGCTCAGGGCCGGCTCGAGCATCGAAAGGGCTTCGTCCAGCAGGCGCGGCTCGCCGAACCGCTCGAAGAGTTGCAGGCACCCGATCGCCAGCATGCGGCGGCCTTCGGGGGTTTCAGGCTTCAGGTCACGCATCCAGGCGAGGGCGGCGCTGCCGTCGCGGCTACGCTGCACCGCCGTACGAACCCAGGCCGCCTGCCACCGCGGTGACTTCTCAGCCAGCGGCTTGAGCAGTGCCATCGCCTCGGGCTGCTGTCCGTTGGCCGTGTAGGCCGCGGCGAGCACCGTCACGCTCTTGGCAAGCGCATTCGGGTTGGCGCGGAGTGCGTCGGCGTGCGGTTCGAGGATGCTCACGGCGTTGGCGGCGCGGCCTTGTTCCAGCGACGCTTCGGCGATGAACGTGTTCGGCTCCAACGGGTTGACCAGCGCGGTGCGGCGCCAGGCACGGGCGGCGTTCTCGGCCTCGGGCCACATGGAGGCAAGCTGAAAGGCATACGTCGCGTAGCGGGCTGCCTCGGGGTCGTTGGGCAGGGCGGCGAAGGCTGCGTTGGCGGCGGCGGCGGCGGCCTGAAGCTCACCACGCTGCCAATGCGCCTCGATCAGGATGGCCTGCAGTGGGAAGAACGTGGGCAGCCGCTGGGCCAGATCCTGCAGCATGCTTATGTCTTCGCCGCTGGTTTTGCGCGACCGCATCTCGGCCTGCAGGCTGCGAAGCAACTGGGCCCACTCGGCCTTGGCCGGGTCGGCGGCGAAGACGGCGATGAGGTCGTCCAGTCGGCTAGCGCCACCGCCGGCCAGATCAATCGCGCGGGCTTCGAGTGCGACATTGCGGAGGGTTTCATGCTCGGCAAAGCGGCTGACGGCTTCGTCGGCAAGCTGCCGTGCACGCTCGTAGTCGCGGGCCTGCTGTTCGAGGCGGACGCGGCTGATCCACATCTCGGCCGTTGCGCCGGGGGAGGCGGTGGCCTGCTCGAGGAGCTGGCGGGCGGTCCCGAGGTCGCCGCGGTTTTCGGCATAGGCGGCCTGGCCCCAGAGCCTCTCGCCGGTGCCGAAGCGGTCGGCTTCGAGCAGGGCGATGGTCTGTTCGGCTTCCTGAGGTCGGCCAGTCGCGTGGTAGAACGAGGCGGCCGAGACGACGCTTTCACGCGTGGGCGAGGCGTCTTCGAGCAGCCGTTCGAAGTGGCCGGCGGCGGCGGTCGTCTCGCCACGACGCCAGAGCAGCTGCGCCAGGAAGCGTCGGCCGTCGGGGTCGAGTCCGGCGACGAGGTCTGCGTCCTGCAGGAGTTCGATGGCGGCCACCGGCTCGCCGGCCTCGACGAGGTAGGCGGCCAGACGGTTTCGGAACGCGGGCCCGCGAACGCCTTCCTGTTTCAGGCGCCTGAGGTAGACGCGTGACTCGTCGATCATGCCGCGGCTCTTGAGCAGCCTTGCCAGCTCGAGGGTGGCGCGGGCGTTGCCCGGGTCGTGCTCGGCTGCTCGGCGCAGGTGCTGTGTGGCACTGGCGACCTGCCCCTTCTTCTCCAGGCCCAAGGCCAGGTAGATGCGAGGCTCGACGAGCACGGGGGTTTCTCGCAGGATCTGTTCGAGGATGTTGATGGCCTCCATGCTGCGGGCGTGGTCGTCGCCGGAGGTTTCCAGCAGCAGCTTTGCCCGCTCTATTTTCCAGCGTTGTCCGGCCTCGCCGGTGAGGTCCCGGAGGCGATCGACGGCTCGGCTGAGCACGTCGTATTCCCGGGCGAGGCTCGGGGCGTCCAGGAGCATGCGCTGCACGTCCGGGTCGTCGGCGTACTTCTCGGCGAGACGCGCCCAGTAGGCCGGGGCTTCAGCGTGGCCGGCGACTTCGAGCAGGCGTGCCTCGGCCAGCTCCCACGACTTGCCAGGCCGCTGGAGCAGCTTGCGGGCCTGCTCCATTCTGCCGGCCATGGCCAGTGACCGGGCGCGGTCGAAGGCGATGGCGGGGGTCATCGGCACGCCGGCCAGCAGCCGGTCTTCCAGGCCCAGCTCGTGCTGCGAGCTGACCTCCGCGAGGCGAACGCGGGTGGCGACGGGCAGCGGCGGCTCGAGCTCGAGGGCGCGTTCGATGATCTGCCGGGCGGCGTCCGGCCCGCGGGTGCGTTCGGTAAGCGCGACGTAGACGGGCAGCGTCTCGGGCTCGCCGAATCGACGGGCCTGCAGCGCCTCGATCTGTTCGAGAAGGACTTCGGTTTCGCTTGAGGTCGGTGCCTCGGCCAGACGTGCCGCTCGAATGCTCAACAGGTTGATGAGTGCCGCATCCGACCCGCGTGACCGCCGAAAGGCGTCGCCCGCCTCGGCGATTGCCGTGTTGGTTCTGCCTGCGGCCAGAAGTGCGCGGCTGATCGCCATCTTGGGTGCGGCCCAGGCGGGGGCGGCCTGTGCGGCTTCGCGCCAGTGGCGCATGGCCAGCTCGTTCTCGCCCAGCCGGCCGTAGGCGTCGCCAAGCCAGGCTCGGAAGAAGCTGTTGTCCGGCTCGACGTCGAGCGCAAGCCGCATCGCTTCGAGGCTGTCGGCGGTGGCGTCCGGCGTGTCGAAGGCGGCCTTGACGGCGCGACTCCAGGCGAGGGACGTTCGGTCGTCACGCGCGTCGAGAACGTCCAGCAGCTCATAAGCGCCGCGGCGATCCCCGCGGTGCAGCAGCAGTGCCGCTTTCAGGCCCACCAGCGGCGAGATGGTGTCCGGCGGCACATCCTGCAGGGTCTGCAAGGCCGCGGTCGCGGAGCCGAGCTGCCATTGGCGGGCCGCCATGGCGTAGCGGATCGTCGGGGGTGCGTCGGCGGCGAGCATCCTGACGAGCAGTTGGTCGGCCTGCTCGAAGCGATTCATGCGGTCGAAGATGTCGACGAGGCGGAGCGTGAACGCTTCATCGGACGGCTCGGCAGCGACGGCGGCGTCCAGGTGCTTCGTGGACAGCTCGCGATCCCCGGCAAAATCCGCGGCGATGGCCACCAGCAGGTGGCGGCGTGGATCGTCCGGGCGTTCGGCGAGCTTGCCGGTGGCGAACTCGAGCACCACCGAGCCGGGGCGGCCCTGACGACGCAGGAGGCTCATCGTGCGGATGTGCCCGTCCAGGTTGTCGGGTTCAAGCTCGTTTAGCCGGAGGCTGGCGGCCAGGGCGCGGTTGTTGTCGTTGCCGGCCAGGGCGGTGGCAAGAGCGGTGAGCGCGTCGATGTCGTCGGGGTTATCGGCGAGGATCTCGTCGGCCAGCTTGCGGGCCGCGGGGTTGATGCCGGCGGCGACGTAGAGTTCCAGCAGCAGTTTGCGGGCGTCTTCGCGGATTTGGGTGTCGGCGGGGTCTTCGGTGCTGCTGTCGGTGGGGGAGTTGCGGACGATCTCCTGGAGGAGGCTCATCGCCTGGTTGGGGTTGCTCGCTTCGCCGTCGCCGAAAAGGCGGGCCCTGGCAAGGGCGTAGGCGACCTGCAGGTCACTCGGGTAGGCGCGGACGACGGGCTGGAGCTTTTCTCCTGCGATCGGCCAGTCCTTGGCCTCGGCGGCGGCCAGGCCCTCGGTGCGGTTCTGCTTGAGGCGTTCCTGGCGCTGGTTCTGGTTGTAGGCGTACATCCCTGCACCGCCGGCACCGACGATGAGGGTCACGACGAGCAGAATGATGATGCGTTTGACGGTCTTGGGTCGGATACTCACGGATGCGCTCCGGTCTGGACTCGATCCGTACCGGTGCAACGGTCGCGGAGCGAGCCGGCTTCTATCGGGTGCCCTTGCGAACGATCTGCATGATCGTGCGCCAGATGATTCGGATGTCGAGCCACGGGCTCATGCTCTCGACGTACTCGATGTCGTACTTGATCCACTCCTGAAAGTCGGTGCCTGCGCGGCGGGTGCGGCTCGTCTGCCACAGCCCGGTGATACCCGGTCGGACGCTCAGCCGGGCTTCACGCCATGCCGGGCAGAACTGGTTCTCCTTGCGCGGGCTGGGCCTCGGGCCGACGATGCTCATGTCGCCCGTCAGCACGTTGAGGAACTGCGGAAACTCGTCGGCGTTCATCTTGCGGAGGAAGCGACCGACCTTCGTCAGACGCGGATCGTTCTCCATGAAGAACTGCGGGCCGTCGGCCTGGTTCTTGGCGATCAGCTCCTGTTTGATCTTCTCGGCGTCCTTGCGCATGGATCGGAACTTGAGGCACGGGAACTCGCGACCGCCGCGGGATTCACGCCGGTGGGCGAAAAAGAACGGCCTGCCGTCCTCGATGTAGATCGCCAGCATGATCAGCGGCCACAACGGCAGGGTGATCAGCAGCGCGACAAGGGCGAAGGCGATGTCGAACGTCCGCTTGGCCATGGCTGCCAGGGGGGTGATCTGTCGGACTTCCGGCTCGGCGGGCGGAAGGCTCGGCTCGATGGTCAGCCAGCGAAGGTCCTCCTCCAGCGGGCGGCTGGCCGGGTCGTCCCACAGCACCGCCGGGCCGACGATCGTCTGCCCCGGAGCGAGTGTCCGGCCGGCCCCGACCCACACCGGCCCGATGAGCCGGGCACCCTCCGTTTGCGAGTCTCGGTCGCACCAGGCGTCCCCCTTACGCGTCGCACGGCGGACGGTGCTCGAAGGGTGCTTCCAGTCGCGGACCAGGTCGTGCAGGAACTCGGCCATCTCCCGGTCGCTCGTGCGGTCGTACACCAACCCGTCGATGCTGCAGGTGACGCGCTCCGACCGGGGCGTGAAGCGGCGTAGCCGCCGCCAGCCGTTTACAGGGTCGGCGGCGCTCTGCCAGAGGCGTGCGATCTCGCGTTCGGGCGTGAGGACGACGCGGGCGAGCCGCCCGGCCGAGTCGTAGATGCGTTCGAACCGTTCGAATCCGTCGGTGCCGGTGGTGCGGACGTGTTCGCGGTAGCCGCGTTCGCGGGTGTCGTGCAGGCGGATGAACAGGACCTGCGGCTCGACCCAGTTGAGTGTCTCGATGACGTCGCGCAGGTCGAACAGCGGCAGTGAGCGCGGGTCGGTCAGGAGGTAAAGCTCTGCCTGCTTGACGATCTGGCTGGGTTCACCCTGACGGACCACCTGCACGCCGAAACTCGCCCAGTAGCGTGCGTGCAGCTGCACGGCGTCGAGGCCCCAGATCGTCCGGGGTACCGACCGAAGCACCGAGGGTGCCGGCATCGGAGGTCGTGAGGTTTTCGGCGGCGCGAGGGTCATGTACGGCGTCCCTGTCGTCGTGATGTCGGGGCTGAAGCTCAGGCGGCGTTCGAGTTGCCGTTGCGCTTCTCGCCGGCCGACTTGGCGACGGACTGGGCCACCGGCCCAAGCTCGCGCCGCAGCGGGTGGTTGTGCCCGCCGGCCGCACTCGCCGTGGATCGCGAGGCGCTGGTCATGCTGATGCCGGCGACAGACCGCTCAAAGTCGCGGGTGTTGGCCCGGTTGAAGACCACGCCGGCGACCTTTGCCCCGACGCCGCGGAGGTGGGCGACGGCCTTCTCGACCATCGGCCTCTGCTGGCCGCGGGAGACGGTGAGGATGACGCCATCAACGGCGGCACAGGTCGGCGTCGCCTCGATGCTGCCCAGGATCGGGCCGGTGTCGACGATGACAACGTCGTAGTGGCGTTTGGCCTCGGCGATCAGGCGCTTCATGGCGGCCGGGCTGAAGACGCCGGCGTGCTGCACCCCGGCGTTACCGACGGGCAGGATCGAGAGGTCCTCGACGTCCGTGCGGCGGACGTAGCCGGGGAGGTTGTGCTCGGTCACGGCTTCGAGGATGCCGACCTGCTCCTCCCGGCCGAGCCGGTTGGACAGGCCGCCGCCGACCAGGTCGGTGTCGATCAGCAGGGTGCGGCTGCCGCTGGCGGCGTAGCTGAGGCCCAGCGCCAGGCAGAGGCTGGTTTTGCCGTCGCCGCTGGTGGCGGAGGTGACGGCGTAGGCGGCGGCGTTGTCGCCGGCGTTGAGCTGGAGCATCGTTCGGATCTGGTGGACGCAGTGTGCGGCGACGGATGCCTGGCTCGGGTCCGAGAGGCGGTCCGGGAGGTTGGGGAGAATGCCCAGGAGGGTCAGGCCGCTCATGGTCTGCCCGGCCGCGTCGTCGGAGTAGCGGAAGCGGCTGTCGAGGAGGCCGATGAGCATGACGATGCCCACGGGGAAGGCGAAGCCGGCCATGCCGCCGGCCATGGCCATCTTCTTGCGCGCGTCGTCCGAGACGACCGGGCCCTGCACGGTGTAGCCGGCGAGGAAGCCGGCCGAGGGGTCGCGGCTTTCGATCTTGGCGATGGTGTCCGCGATGCGACGCATCTCGTCCTGTTCGCGTTCGATCTCGCCCTGAATGCGGTTGATCTCGACGAGGTCGCTGCCGAAGACCTGGGCCCGGCGGCTCGTCTCGGCGAGCTGTTCCATCACGATGGTTTCTTCCAGTTCGAGCATGCCGAGCATGCGGGGCGAGTAGGTGAGCCCGCCGGCGGCCGGGCCGACGGTCAGCCGGGCGCGCTGCTTGGCGACGTCGATCTGTGCCTTCATCTGCTCGTCGAGCATGCCGACTCGGGCCCTGAGCCGCTGCACTGTCGGGTGATTGGCACCCAGGCCGCTGTTTTCAGCTTCCCAGACCTGAAGCTGCAGGGCCTGCTGCTGCTGCAGGAGGTCCTGGAGGTTACGGTCGATGGCGACGATATCGTCCATGTCCGGCTCGGGGATGCTGGGCTCCTCGCCGGTGCTGGCCTCGACGACGGCCTTGGCCTTTTTCAGCTGAAGGCGTGTGCCGTCGAGCTGGGCCTGGAGTTCCTGCACGCGGGTGAGAAGCCCGCCCTGCTGGCCTTCGAGGATGCCGGGCGTGACGCCGTGCTTGGCACAGAGTTCGGCGATGCGGTCCTGCAGGCGCTTGACGAGTTCGCGTTTTTTCTGTTCGTCGGTGCGGAGCCTGGCGAGGTTGTCCTGCGTCTCCGTCATGCGGTTGGCCTTGAAGAACGCGCTGTACCCGGTGACGGCGGCCTCGGCGGCGGCGGTGGCGATGCCCGGGTCCGGGTGCTCGTACGTCACGTCGATGAAGAAGGTGCCGTTGTTGTACTTGGCGACGACGCCGTTGATGAACTCGCCGGCCTCGGCGGGCATCTTGGTGCGGCGCCAGGCGTCGGTGGCGACGACGTAGTTGGCCACGTCCTGCGTCTGGAACTTCAGGGCCTCGGAGCGGATGTAGTTGTCGTAGAAGCTGATGCCGTCCTTGCGTCCCAGGTGGTCCTCGGTGACGGGGCGGATCTCGACGGAGCTTCGGCCCAGGTAGGTGGGGTCCTGGCTGTACCAGCCGGTGGCCGCACCGGCCGAAAGGCCCAGTACGCCGAGCACGCCGGCCAGGAGGTATCGGCCGCGGAGGATCGCATGGATCTTCTGCAGCGGGGAGGTTCCCGCAGGCTGTTGTGGGACGTGGCCGGTGTGCTGTGCCAGTGCGCCGCCGCCCGACCAGGCGTCGCCGCTACGCGCCAGTCCGGTGCCTCGTGCGGTCGCGGGTACCATTTCAGTGCTCATAAGTTTGCTCCGGATTTCAGCTTCTCGATCAGCGGCAAGGCCTGACGAAAGAGGGTGACGAAAAGCTCGTCCCGCTCGTAACGACTCAACTGGGTGGCGGTCAGGCCGTCGAAGACCAGTTGAAACTGTGCGGCACCGTAGTAACGCTGTTGATAATCTTCGGCTGCTGACTGGACGGCCTGAATATCGCGAAAGATTCCGCGCTCAGGGACGACCATGAAATTGTAGACGATTTTGTCCTGTCGCTGCCCGGCGGCCTGCCGGACGAAGTGGTACTCCGTCCCGGGGATCGTCACGCCGTCGATCTCCCAGTCGCGTGCGGTGACGGCCTGGCCGGTGTCCGCCGGGGCGTAGCCGATGCCCGAGTAGCAGTTGGGCGGGTAGTGCCCGACCATGTCGCCTGAAAACTTGCACTGCACGATGACCATGCTCACCCGGACGGGGCTGTCGGGGGTGGTGTCCCAGTACTCGATCGACCGGATGGCGTTGGGCCGGAGAATCACCAGTGCCGACTGGGGCACCTTGGTCGGCTCGCCGAGCCACTTGGGCGCTATCGCCAGGGGGAAGTCGTCCACCATCTGCCGGATCTGGGCGTGGAAGGGCTCAAAGTCCTCCGCGTCGAGGTAGTTGGCCTGCTGAAAGACCATGCCGCCCAGCAAGCCCACGCACATGAACGGGGCGGCCAGGTTCTTCAAGAGGTTGCCGAAGGAGGGCTGAATCATCGGTCTTTCGCTCGTACGACAGTCTAATGCAACGGGCCCGCATTAGGCCCGGGTAATTCTTCAAGGCCGGCGGTTCACGGGTTGGCCAGCGTGTATCGCTTCACCGGCAGCATCGCCCAACTCATGGTCTTGAGGATGAAGAGCAGAACAAGAAAGGCCACGATAAGCATGAGCCAGCCGGTCCAGTCGTGAACCTGATCGGCGAAGTCGTGCCACTCTGCCCGCCCGTAAAGCCAGATGATGGGCGTCGTACGCAAGACGTTACTGACCAGTGCGATGACAGGGCTCAAAACCAGCAACGTGATGCGAATGCCGTTCCGCAACGGCAGGCCGAAAGCGAAGGCGTAGGTCGTGAGCATCAGCGGGAAGACCAGCCGCATGCCGTTGCACGCCTCGGCGATCGTGACGACCTCCCCGTTGATCGAGAGGGTGTTCCCGCTGACGTCGGTTTGAACGCCCATCACGGCCAGGAGCACCTGGGCGATCTCCGCGGTCCAGGCCTGCAGCGGCACGGCGATCTGCATGCGGATGATGCCCGGCACCGGCACGAGCAGCGCCAGCAGCAGCACGGCCGGGAAAAACCGGAAGATGACGTTCTTGCCCAGCACCGCCACGATGCACCCGACGACCACCACCACGCTCCCGCCGTGCCACAGCGAGGCGCGGGCATGGTTGAACCCCCATGTGGCGATCAGCCATCCGGCCAGCACGATGACCGGCCCGATCCAGCTTGCCCGGATGCGGAAGTGCCGCAGCCGCTGCCGCCGAACGTAAACCAGTGCCGCCGCGACGGGCAGCACGAGGAAGACGTGGCTGTTTTCCTGGTCGCGCCAGGCGAGCGTGAACATCTCCTGGAACGCCGGGAGCCAAACGAGGACGCCCGCGGCCGCCAGAAGGGCGGCGACGACGAGGCGGATCGGCGTGATCCGGTCGGACTGGTAGGTGGCAAGGGTCATGTGCAAGATGAAACAGGATGGATCCGGACGGTTACGTCTGGCCGATTACGTCTGGCCGATTACGACTGTCTGGCGACGAGGGCCTCCAGAACGCGGGCGTTGGCGGCGACCACGCCGCCGGGTCCTATAACTGATCGGACGACGGACGCACCCGCCTCGACTTTACCGCCGGACAAGACGACGGAGTCATGAAGGTAGGCATCTGGGGAGACCTGGGCGTTTTCTTCCACGATCCAGAACGTCCGGTCAAAGTCCTCGGCGAGCGGGTCGACGTCGGCACGCCGCCCGATCAGCGGCTGGTGCACCAGCCGAAGTGCCCGCACGTACTCATGGAGCGAGCGCAACGGCAGCCCGGTAGGCCGCCTGCACTGGACAACGCGAACCTCGTGCCGTTGGGCAATTTTCGGAAGGCCCTGCTCCTTCATGTCCACGTAACCGTTCGGCGGCAGGTCGCGAAGGGTCTTGACCCGCAGCAGCATCATCCCGCTGGGCGTGCCGTCCGCGTGAGACACCAATGCCACGTCGGCCCGCTTGTGTTCCAACACCGTCGCAATCACCGTAAGCGGGTCCAGCAGCACCTGGGCGGCATTGCCCACCAGCAGGAGGTCGTCGTCGTCGAAATCGGCGGCCATGTCCCGCAGGACGCCGCCGGTGCCGCGAAACTCGCTCCGGTCCTGCTCGATCACCAGTTCCGGCCAGGCCTCGCGGCTGACACTCGCGGGCATCTGGGCCTGCTCGTTGATCACCAGGCGGACCGGAAGGCGTTCCAGCAATGCGAAGGAGGCCAGTTGCCGCACGTCGCTCAGCCAGCACGTCAACGCCGACTCCCCCTGGCGGACCGGCAAGTCCAGCACGCTCCGGCCCAGTGTGGTGCCCAGCGGGTTGGTCCGTACGCTCCCGCCCAACAGGACCACCGCCCGAAGTTGCCAGAGCCCCTCGCCCCTTCGGCCCGTCGGGCTCTCGGTGATACGTTCGGGTGACGAGCGCACCGCAGAGGACTCGGGCTGCTGTGATGCTTCGTTCGAGGCCTGTAGCTCGGCCTGTGCAGGGGTTGTCGCCTCGGCTGCCGTCTCGGCCGGGTCGAACTCCCGGCTCCGCCGCCGCCTTGAAGGGTATCGAGCCGGTGTCGGGTCGCTGCGCTGTGCGCCGAGGCTGTTGGTGAGGCGCTTGCCGACAGACCGGGCGAGCAGGGCGACGGCGAAGGGGATGCCGTCGATGACATACCGCTTGAAAAGCCGCCTGGGCTCCTGCACGAGGCGGTGGGTCCATTCGAGGCCGACTTTCTGGAGCCAGCCGGGGGCGCGTTGTACGTGCCCGGTCAGGAAGCTGAAGCTGACCCCCACGCCGAGCCACCACGCCGAGGGAAGGGTGTCACGGATGCGGTCGATGAGCCGTTCCTGCTTGGGGCTGCCCAGGGCGACGAAGATGATGTCCGGCGCGGCGGTGCGGATGGCCTCGACGAGCTTTCCCATCTCCGCGTCGTCGTCCTCGAAGCCGAGCGGGGGGCAGTAGGTCCCGGCGATCTTCACGCCCGGGTGCCGGGCGCGGAGCACACCGGCGGCACCCTCGGCCGTGCCGGGTGCACCGCCGAGGAGAAAGAGGCTCCGGCCGGCCCTGGCGGCCTCGGCCGAGAGCGAACTGATCAGGTCGCTGCCGGCCACACGCCCGGGCAGCGGCGTGCCCTGCAGGCGGCTGGCCCAGATCAGCGGCATGCCGTCGGCCACGACGATGTCGGCCTCCCCGACCAAGGCCCGGAAGTGCAGGTCGCGCACGCACCGGCGAAGGTGGTCCAGGTTCGGCGTCACGACGGTACCGCCGTGGCCGGCGGCCAGCTCGTTCAGGATGATCCGGATCGTCTGCCGTTCGTTGATCGCGTGCAGGGCCACCCCACGCAGGTAGACCACAGGCAGCTCACCCAGGTCGGGCGGCGGTAGCTCCGACGACGACCCGGCGGCGGCATCGGCATCGGCGGCGGGCGCGGGGGGGGCGAACTTGCCCACTCCGGACGTGTCCGAACCGGTGCCAGCTCCTCCTCCTGCTCCTCGGCCGGGCGTCGGTACAGCGATTCCTTCGGGCGTCTGGCGATCCATCTGCAAACGATCATCGCGTGGAGCGTCGAATCGCTCAACGTCTGGCTCGGAGGGACGATGCTGGATGAAGTCAGTGGCGGCCACGGGCGTATCGTTCTTCTGCGACATTCAGACTCGCCGTACGGGCGGCGAGCCGCAACCGG
Organism: Phycisphaerae bacterium; assembly: GCA_050329715.1. Taxonomy (GTDB): domain Bacteria; phylum Planctomycetota; class Phycisphaerae; order Tepidisphaerales; family Tepidisphaeraceae; genus DAIOTR01. Next base: position 5,765 of record JBHJOM010000016.1, on the reverse strand, counting down.
TCGATATGACAATGGGCAAGCCACATCAACCGGTCAAGCTTAAAAGAGGCGTCCTCGCCTCCTTATCTTTCATCGGCGTAATGCAGCAGGAGCTTTGCGATGACTGGCGAAAGGATTCGCTAAGGCATTCGGTAAAATCGTCACAATCCGCACGTGGCCCGCAGGCTCCGACATGAAATCTTCTGCTCTCAGCGTGGTGTACGCCACACCCCGGCCAGCCGACTTTCAAGGTCCGCCGTCGCCTTGCCCTTCCCCTTCACCAGGCAAGCCCTCTGGTACGACCGCAGGAACTGGCGAAACGCCGCATCGCCGTACCGCTCCCGCCGCTGCAGCGCGCTGCGGACGTACCCCCAAAGCATCGCCACGCCGCCGAGCACGTAAGGCGGGCGGGTCATGCGGAACAGCGCGCTGGCGAGCATGTAGCTGGGGGCGGTGCCCATGAAGTACTGCCCGGTCCCGTGCCGCACCCGGCCGCGCCACCAGCTCTTGTGGCTGGTGCCCATCGGGCGGAGGTGCTCGAAGTTGAGTTTCGGGTCGTCCCACGACACGCAGATCCAGCCGCGTCGGCGGGCCTCGTGGCAGTCGATGCCGCCCCACATCAGCTCGCGGACGAACCCGCCGATCTGCCGGAAGCAGTCCGTCCGGTAGAACTTGATCATGCCGACGGAGTTCTCGTCGCCGCACTTCTCGCTGACCATCCGCCCGCCGAGCCCGCGGAAGTACGGTTTGCCGCTGGCGGTACCCAGACGCGGGTTGGACTGCATGCGGGTCATCAGCTCGGCGAAGTAGCCGGGGGGCAGGTCCAGGTCCAGGTCGAACTTGCAGACGAAGTCATAGGCCGTCGGGTCGATGGTGTCGTAGCCGGAGTAGAACGCGTCGATGACGCCACCGCCGAGCTTGCGGTCGCCGCGGTCCGGGCGTTTCATCACGCGGATCCACGGGTGCTTCGCGGCGTACTCCGCCAGAATCGCCGGGGTTTCGTCCGTGCTGCCGTCGTCCACGATGACCCACAGCGCGGGCCGCTCCGTCTGGTTCACCACGGCGTCGAGCGTCCGGCGGGCGTACTTGGCTTCGTCTCGGCAGGGGGTGATCAGGCAGTAACGCCGGCCTGCCTCGGGCGCGGCGGCACCGAGGCCGGCGGCGTCCGTCCTGGTGCCGGCCGGCGTTTCGGGCGTGGTGGCTTGTAAGTCGTCCTGTTCCAACGTCATCAGACCCATGTTAACTACGTCGGCGGCTTCGGGGACCGGCTTTTGCCAATCCGCCCGCCGGCCGCTCAGGCACGCCGCCCGCCGGCCGCTCAGGCGGGCCGCCCGACGGCCGCCTCCAGCCGGTCCACGTTCACCTTCAGCGAGAACTCCTGCTCCACCCAGCCTCGGCCGGCTTGGCCTAGCCGCCTTCGCAAGTCCGGGTCCGCCTCCAGCCTCGCCACGGCCGCGGCCACGCTCGCGTCGTCCGTCCCGTCCACGATCAAGCCGGTTTCGCCGTCCTTCACCAGCTCGCGGATCGCCTCCAGGTCCCCGGCCAGCACCGGAAGCCCTGCGGCCATCGCCTCCATCAGCACCACCGGGATGCCGTCCTTGTCGCCGTTGCGGTCCACCCGGCAGGGCAATGCGAACACGTCCGCCTCCTGCACCAACTGACGGACCTGCTCGTTCGGCACCGCACCGAGGAAGGCGACGTGCTGCTCCACGTCCAGCTTGTGTGCCGCGGCCACCAGGTCCTGCCACAGCGGGCCGGTCCCGGCGATCGTCAGCTTCCACGCCCGGCCCGTCTCCCGCCCAAACCGCGCGGCGCCACGCAGCAACGCGTCCACACCCTTTTTCTCCACCAGCCGGCAGACCGTCAGCAGGTGCAACGGCCCGTCGCGCTCCTGCGGCACCGGGGCGAACTGCGTCGTGTCCACCCCGCAACGGATGACCCGCAACCGCCCGGCCGAAGCCGGCTCAATCTCTTCGTAGAGCCGCCGGTGCCAATCGCTGATGCACGCCACGAAAGCCGCCCGCTGCAGCTTGCGGCGGAGCAGTGAACGCCGCTCGAACAGGTCATTCGCATGCCCGGTGAAGCTGAACGGCACGCCCGCCGCCTGTGCGGCGTACATGGCGACCGTAGCCGGCGCATGGGCGAAATGCGCGTGAATGTGCCGAACGCCGGCGGCCTTGAGTTGCCTGCCCAGCCGCACCCCGGCCGCGGCCTGGACGAGCAGCTTCGCCCGGTCGTTCCGTGACATCCCCTCGCCGGGCAGCAGGGCATCCGGCAGCCCCCGCAGCGAGCCCACGCCGGGCTTACCCAACGCCGGGTAGACGACGATGCGCCCCTCGGCCAGGTCGGCAAGGTCTTCGGGCAAATATTCGGGCTCGCGCAGGCTCACGCAGGTGACGGTGTGACCCCGACGCCGCAGCTCGCGCACCTCCCGCCAGACGAACGTCTCGCTGAGCAGGGGGAACAGGCCGGCAACGTAAGCGATGTGCATGGTGTCAGTAGCATGGGCTTCCAGCCCATTTTGAACAGATGGGCTGGAAGCCCATGCTACGGCGAGGGGCGGGCGGCCGCCTTGTACTCGATGATCTTCTCCTGCCGGCCCGAGGCCCGGTTCCGCCAGAACTTTACCTGCCCCAGCGCCTGCGGCAGCTTGCCCAGCACGGTGTACCGCGCGTAGAGCCACGCGTCACCGCTCGACGCCCCTCGTGCCTCGCGATACTGGTAAACGCGAAACATCAGCAGGAAGTACCCGCAACCTGCCCAGACCGGCGGTGCCAGCACCAGCGGCCACCAGGCCACCAGCAGCACCCCCATCGCCATGACAGTCGCCAGTGGAAGGGTTAGTCCCCACAGCCAGTTGCTCCTGACCTGTTTGGCCGCGAACCGCTCCGGCGGGCCGCCGTGGCGGTGGTTGCCCTCGGCGTAGGCGTGGCCGGCGCGGACGTTCCGCTTCCACCACTGGCCGAAGGTCGTCATCGCCGCGTCGTGCAAGGTCATTTCTGCGGCGATTCGGCGTATTTTCCAGCCAGAAGCCCGCAGTCGCACGCACATCTCCGGCTCCTCCCCGGCGATCACGCCGCCGTCGTACCCGCCGACCTGCTCGAACGCCTCGGCCCGGATCAGCGCATCGCCGCCGCAGCTTTTGGCCTCGCCCACGGGCGTGTCCCACTCCAGGTCGCACAGGCGGTTGTAGACGGAGGCGTCGGGATGGCGTTCGCGCCGTCGGCCGCAGACGACGGCGGTGGCGTCGTCCATGGCGTTCAGCGCGGTTGCCAGAAAGCCGTCGACGAGTTCGCAGTCGCCGTCGGTGAAGAAGACGAACGGCACGTCGGCGGCCTGCTTCAGCCGGGCGTAGCCGGCGTTCCGCGCCCGGGCGGCGGTGAAGGGTTGGGTCAGGTCCAGCTCCACCACGTCGCAGCCGAGGTCCCGGGCGAGCTGCACGGAACCGTCCGTGCTGCCCGAGTCGACGTAGACGACGTCCTTCACCTGCCGGCGGGCGGATTCGAGGCAGGCGCGGAGCCGTTCACCCTCGTTGCGACCGATGGCGACGACGCCTATGCGTGCGGCAAGGGGTCCGGTCCCTGACGGTCGCGGCTCGTCTGGTGTCGAGTCGTCTGCTGTCGGCTCGTTCACGCCGGCACCTCCTGAGGTGCCTCGGCGGGCTTCTTCCGGCCCGGCAGGAGTTGCGCGGGGATGCCGACGGCGATCATCCCGGCCGGGACGTCCTTCACGACCACGGCGTTGGCCCCGACCTGCGCATCGTCGCCGATGGTCACCGCACCGAGAATCTTGGCACCCGCGCCGACGTTCACGCGGTCGCCGAGGGTCGGGGCGTCGTGCGGGCGTTCGGGGGTTTTGTTGCCGAGGGTGACGCCCTGGCGGAGAACGCAGTCGTCGCCGATGACGGTGTTGCCGTGCACGACGACGCCGTGCTGGTGCTCGATAACCAGCCGCCGGCCGACCTTCGCCGAGTAGGGGAGTTCGATGCCGTAGACGTTGCGACACCGGCGGTACGCCCAGCGGTAAATCAGCGACAAAGGTGCCCGAAGCAGCTTGTTTTTGACGCCCATGCGCCACACGCCGAAGCGATAGACGGCGGCCGCGCGGAAGCCCGGCCGCGTCCAGTCGCCGCGGCCGGCGGCGAGGTCTTCGCGGATGAGCGTCAGAAGGCTCGGAGGGTCAGTGGCCATGTCGTCTATTCGTAGCATGGGCTTCGGGCCCATCTTTAGAAAGGGTGCTCGCGACCCATGCTACGGCTTGAAGCCGCGGGCGAAGACGGAATGCCGGGCGAAGTCCCACAGCATGCGTTCCGGGTCGCGGTCGGGCTTGCGCTGCAGCCGACGGCGGAGCCGCCACGTGGCGAAGCCGAGCATGAACAGCAGGTCGGCGGCGGCGGCCTTGTGTTTCGGGAAGTTCTTCACGAAGTACCGGTGCCGGCTCTCGAACCAGTAGGCGGGGCGGCGGCGGGTGGCCTTGGCTTTGTCCGTCACGCCCGACGCCTGGCCCACCAGGTGCACCACCCGGCTCTGCGGCACGTACCAGCACCGCCAGCCGCCGGCCCGGGCACGCAGCAGCCAGTCGACCTCTTCGAAGTACATGAAGTACGCCTCGTCCATCAGCCCGACTTCGTCGAACACCTTCGGCCGAATGATGATGCTCGCCGCGGCGACCCAATCGACCTCGCACGGCTCGTCCACCACCGGCGGGGCGACCACGTGCCTTGCCAGCAGCCGGCTGAGAAAACCGACGCGAAAACCCGCCTCCATTTCGCTCACAGGTGAATGGAAGCGGAACGCGGAGCGTTGTGGGGTTCCGTCGGGGTCCTCCAGTCGGCTGCCGGCGAAGCCCACGTCCGGGTGTCCTTCCATGAAACGCAACAAAGCCCCGATGCCGTCGGGCCGGACGACGGTGTCCGGGTTCAGCAGCAGCAGGTAGTCCGGCGGGGGGTCCTCGGCCATGGCCGGGCGGATGCCGCCGTTGTTGCCGTAGGCGAAACCGCCGTTGCGTTCCAGCGGCCGCACGTGTGCCCAGGTGTTCCAGCCGTTGGCCTGTATGGCTGCGTCGATGGCGTCGATGGAGCCGTCGCCGCTGGCGTTGTCGGTGACGCAGACGGTCACGCCGGGGTTGGCGGCGACCTCGGGCGCGAGGGACCGCAGGCAGTCGATCGTGAGGTCGCGCGTCTTGTAGTTGATGATGACGATGCGGCAGGTGGCCATCGGTGGTTCAGGTTTGCGGCTGGGGGGAGAGTGGCGGTGCCGGACGCGGCCGGGCCCCTGCCGGCTCGGCCGGGGCGGGTGTGGTGTCTTCGATGCGGGTCACGCCCGCCCGCCTTGCAACGGCCACCGTGACGAGCGCGCAAAGTGCGAACTGGTACGGCTCGAACGGCAACGCGAACCGGGCCGCGGGGATCGTGAGGCTGACCGTCAGCAATGACAGCGAAAACGCCAGCAACGGGAAGAAAAGCTTCCACCGCCGGCGGATCGCCAGCATCAAACCGACGGGCGAGAGCACCAGCAGGAGCGTCCGCGGCAGGAGGTAGCGGACGTCCCATCCCTTGGGGTTGTTCCATTCGATCCAGACGGACATGACCAGCCGCTGGACGGAGAGTTTGGCGTATTCGGCGGGGTTTTCGGAGATCCAGGTCTTGGCCCAGTCGGCGAAGGCCGCCTCGCGCTCCGCGTCGGTCGTGTCGGTGAGGCGGGCGACTTGCGCGTCGCTGAGCATGTCGTACTGGCGGCGGGCGTCCAGGTGGCGCCGGCCGGCTTCGTCCAGGGTGGCGAAGGCGG
>JBHJOM010000015.1:0-22491 GCA_050329715.1 Phycisphaerae bacterium | reverse complement strand
GGACGCGGCCGCCCGTCAAGCCGGCAGCATCGGTCTGGGCCTGTACATCGTCCGCGAGATCGCCGCCGCCCACGGCGGCTCGGCCGAGGGGACCTCAACGCCCGAACACGGCACCACGTTCACCGTCCGCCTGCCAAAAGCCGCCCACGCCGCCGGCGAATCAACGCATGATGCCTGAAAACCAATAAGTCCTGGCCAAGGCAAGGCAAGCCCAAGTCCCTTCGCCCGGCCGGCAGACTCACCAGCCTCAACACGGCCACCCCTCCCCCCTTTCCCCCACCCTCCGTGCCTCCGTGCCTTCGTGCCTCGTCTTCCCCTTGACCCCTCCCCTTGACCCCTCGATCCCTCCGCACGGTATGCTGCAGACCATGCAAGTAATTCTCGATACCGACATCGGCGATGACATCGACGACGCTTTCGCCTTGGCGCTGCTGCTGCGGTGCCCGGAGCTGACGCTCGCCGGGGTGACCACAAGCATCACCGGGCCACGGAAGCGTAGCGGGCACGTCCGGCGGATGTGCCAGGCGGCAGGGGAGGCATTCGAGCGCATCGAGGTCGTCGACGGTGCGGCCGGGCTGCTGGCGACTCGGCCGAGGGCGGGCCTGCTGGACCGGCCCTACCACTACGGCCAGGACTGCGCCGCCGACGCGGATGCACCCGACGGGTCCTCAAAGACACGGTTCCTGGACATGCTGCTGGGGCATACGGGTGAGGTGCTGGTGATCGGCGGGCTGACGAACGTGGGGGTGGCGTTGGCCGTCGGCGGCCGGTCGGTGCGGTGGCGGCGGCTGGCGGTCATGGCCGGGGAGTTTCAGATCGCCGGGCGGAAGGAGCACAACGTCACGTGCGACCCGGAGTCGGCCCACCTGGTCTTCGCCTCGGGCCTGCCGGTGGACGTCATCCCGTGGAGCATCGGCCCGAAGGTGAAGCTGCTGGAAGAGGACATCGCCCGCCTTCGCGAAGCCGCCACAGGCAGACCCGCCACAGGCAGACCCGCCACAGGCACGGCCCCCGGCCGGCCCGACCCGCTCGTGGCGTTGCTGGTCGCGTGGCTCGAGGCGTTCTGGCAGCACGTCCCCGGCAAGACGAACATGTACGACCCGATGACGATCCTGGCCCTGATCCGCCCGGAACTGTTTACGTGGAAATCCGGCCACGTGAGCGTCGAACTACGCGACGAAGCGAACATGGGCCTGACCCGCTTCGAAGAATCCGAAACCGGCCCCCACCGCGTCGCCTTCGACGTCGACGCGGACGCCGCCCGGGCCTTCATGGTGGAGCGGATCTGTTCGGGCGGGGGAATCAGTAGCAGGGTGCAGTAGCAGGGTGCAGGTTGAGGCAACAGGCGACAGGCAGCAGGCAACAGGCAGCAGGCAAGGCCAGTCCGGCGGCCTGGACCCTGACCCGTACCCTGCAAATGCACCCTGTCCCCTGATTTCCCTCGATCCCTAACCCTTCGTGCCTTCGTGCCTTCTGCCTCCGTGCCTTCCCACCACCCTCACATGCGGTATCCTCCTTCCGTGGAACAATTGCTGAACGGAAATGCCGCCGTCGTCGGCCTCCAGTGGGGGGACGAGGGCAAGGGGAAGATTGTCGACTGCCTGGCCGAGGCGGCGCAGGTCGTTTGTCGGTATTGCGGCGGGGCCAACGCCGGGCACACCGTCAAGATCGGCGGGGAAAAGTTCGCCACGCACCTGCTGCCGGTGGGCGTCATGCGGCCGGGCGTCGTCAGCTACGTGGGCAACGGCGTCGTGCTCGACCCGTTCGTGCTCGCCCGGGAGATCGACGCGTTCAACGCCCGCGGCGTGCCCGTCAGCCCCGCCAACCTCAAGATCAGCTACAAGGCGCACGTGGTGCTCCCCTACCACCAGGCGGAGGACGCGGCACGCGAGGAGCACGCCGCAACCGCCGCCGGCGGCGGGCAGTCCATCGGCACGACACGCCGGGGCATCGGCCCGGCGTACGCCGACAAGATGCACCGCACCTCCGCCGTCCGCGCCGCGGACTTCGCCCGGCCGGAGAAGCTCCGTGAAAAGGTCCTGGCCACCGTCGAACGCCGGAACGAGTTGCTGACCAAGCTGTACGGTGCCGAGCCGATCGACGGACCCGGGCTGGTGGAGCAACTGCTGCCCGTGGCCGCCCGGCTCGCGCCGTTCGTGGACGACGTCGGCCGGCTGCTGCTGGCCGACCACGCCGCGGGGCGCAAGGTCATCTTCGAAGGCGCCCACGCCGCCCTGCTCGACGTCGATCACGGCACCTACCCGTTCGTCACGAGCAGCAGCTGCAGCAGTTTGGGCATCTACGCCGGCTCCGGCGTGCCGCCGAAGCTGCTGAAGAACGTGGTCGGCGTGCTCAAGGCGTACAGCACGCGCGTCGGCGGCGGGCCGTTCCCGACGGAACTCATCGACGGCATTCCCGAGCAGAAGGCGATGGCGCACTACATCCGCGAGAAGGGCCACGAGTACGGCACGACCACCGGCCGGCCGCGGCGGGTCGGCTGGTTCGACGGCGTGGCCGCCCGCTACGCCTGCGACCTCTCGGGCACCACCGCGATCGCGCTGACGCTGCTGGACGTGCTCGGCGGCATCGACGAGCTGAAGGTCTGCACCGGCTACAAACTGCGCGACGGCAGCAAACTCGACTACTTCCGGACCGACGTGGACCTGCTGGAAGAAGTCACCTGTGAATACGAAACCCTCCCCGGCTGGGAGGCGGACCTGAGTCAGTGCGAGAAGCTCGCCGACCTGCCGAGGGAGGCCGAGGCGTACATCGAGCGGATCGAAGCCATCTGCGCGACCCCGGTCCGGCTGATCAGCATCGGCGCGGAGCGCAAGAGCCTGCTCGCCAGGGGCTGAAGCGTTCGCCGGGAGGCATTTCGGGTAGGCAAGATGACTGTCGCCCCCCGGGGCTCGACAGGATGTGGCCCGGCGTCCCGGGGGTGGCTCAGTTGTGCTGCAGCTTGTCGCGCAGCTCTCGCCGCAGCACTTTGCCGGTCGGGCTTCGGGGCAGTTCCTGGACGATGTACAGGTGCTTGGGGAGTTTGAACGTCGGCAGGCCGGCGTTGCGGCAGTGTTGTTGCAGGTCCTGGAGGGTCAGTTGCTGCCCCTCGGCGGGGATGGCGAAGACGGCGACGACTTCGCCGCGGTTCTCGTCCGGCTGGCCGACGACGGCCGCCTCGCCCACGCCCGGGTGCCGGCTGAGGACCTCCTCGATCTCGCGCGGGTAGACCTGTTCGCCGGCGACCTTGATCATGTCCTTGATTCTGCCGGTCACGAAGAGGTACCCGTCGTCGTCCAGGTGGCCCACGTCGCCGGTGCGGAAGTAGCCGTCGGGCGTGTGGCTCTGGTCGGACTGCTCGGCCGCGTTGTGATACTGGCTGAAGACCATCGGCCCGGCGAGTTGGATTTCGCCCTCCTGGCCGACGGCGACGGCGTTGCCGTCCGGGTCGGGGATGCGCACCTTCGCGCCCGGCAGCGGCCGGCCGACACTCCCGGGGCGGTGGGCGGACGGCTTGTTCACGGCGATGGGCCCGCAGTTCTCCGTCAGGCCGTAGCCCTCGAAGAGGGGCTTGCCGAAGCGTTGCTCGAACCCCTCTCGGACGCGGCCCGGCAGCGGCTCGCCGCCGGAGAGGGGCACTTCCAGGCTCGCGACCTGGGCGGGGGTGGCCTCCTTCAGGCGGATCATCATGCCGTACATGCTCGGGATGGCCGCCATGACGGTGATCTTGTGGTGCTCGATCGCCTCGACGGTGCGGTTGGCGCTGAAGCGTGGGACGTAGACGGCCCGGCAGCCCAGTTGCATCGGCGCGACCATCGTCGCCAGCAGCCCGGTGGAGTGGAACAACGGCACGATGCCCAGGAAGGTGTGGTCCTTGCCGGAAAGCTCGTTGAAGACGTGTTGAATGCAGGCTTCGACGTTGCTCTGCACGTGCCCGTGGTTGAGGCAGACGCCCTTGGGCAGGCCGCTGGTGCCGCTGGTGTAGAGGATGGTGGCCAGGGCGTCCGGGGCGGCGACGTGTGGGTTTTCAAAGTCGCCGGCGGAGGGGGGCGTCTGCTGTGGCAGTTTCGTGAGGTCCACGATTTTCAGTGGCACACCGGCGAGTTTCTCGGACAGTGGCGGCGCACTGAGGACCGTGTCGATACCACTGTCCTGAATGATGTGCCCGATCTCCCGCTGGCCCAGCAGGAAGTTCATCGGCACGGCCGCCTTACCCGCCAGGAGGGTCGCGTAGAAGCTCACCACGAACGCCGAACTGCTCGGCAGCAGGATGCCGACCGTCGGCCTGTCCGTCTGCTGGCGGATGTACTTCGAGAGGGCCACGGCGCGGGCGGCCAGTTCGAGCCAGGTGATCCCCGCGGCCGAGGACGCGCCGGGGGCGTCGGTGAAATCACTCACGGCGACGTCTTGCGGCTTGGCGCGGGCGTGTTGGAATAAGCAGCGGGTAAGCATGCACCGTCTCCTTCGGTCAGTGGATTGTGAGCGTCTATCTTCGCCTCAGGCGGCCATTTGCTACAAGCCTTGGAAGCGTTAATGAACAAATCGAACGGACGTATCGGTAAGACCCTCGTGCCCGTGCTGCTTCTGGCCGCCGGCTCCCTCGCCGGGTGCGAGAAGCCGATCAGCGAGGCCAAGGCCAGCAACCTCTCGGCCGGGCTGGCGAGTTTCGAGCAGCGCCAGTTCGGTGCCGCTCTCGCCGCCGCCGACAGGCAACTGGCCGAGGGCACCTTCGGCATCACGGCCGCGCGGGCCTACTACCTGCGTGGCCGGGTACTGGAAGACAAGCCCGCCGCCTCCGACGCCGAGGCCGCCGCCAACCTCGCCGCCGCCGCCACAGCCTACCGTCTGGCCCTGGCCGCCGGGCCGGATGCCGAACTCGAACCCCTCATCCGCGCCAGCTACGGCGACGTCGCCTACTGGCAGGCGGACTACGCGACGGCCCTGGCCCAGTGGGGCCGGTGCTACCGCCAGATCAGCGATGCCTCGCTGCAGGCGGCCGTGCTGCTGCGCATCGGGCAGTGCCAGCAGCGGCTCGGGCAGTTTGAGGACGCGGACAACACCTTCGCCGTGCTGGCCCGGGCCCACCCCGGCACCCCGGCCGCGACGCAGGCGACCGCCGCCATCGGCAAGCGGGAGTTTCTCGTGCAGGTGGGGGTCTTCAGCCAGGCACCCTCCGCCGGGCGGCTCGCCAGTGACTTAAAGAGCCAGGGCATGCCCGCGACGACCCGGCCGGACGCCAAAGGCCGGCACGTGGTGGCCGTCGGCCCGCTGGACAGCTACGCCAGCGCCGAGGCTGTAAAGCAGCGGATCGCGGCCCAGTTCCCGGACGCGATGATCAAGCCGTAGGCTGTAGCCGAGGCGCAGCGGAACGAAAAAGGCACGCCGGCGTGAGCCGGCGTGCCTTAGTAACGTTTGATCCGCAGGTGCCGTCTGGCGGCGAATCGGGAACCCTGCATCTAGGTGGGTCAAGTCGGCTGTGTGCGGTTGCGTCCGGTCATGCCGGCATGCTTCCGCCGTACCGATCTGTCCCTCAGGGTCCGCATCGGCTCCGCAATATGGCCGCCGAGCCACGAACACCGCAGGTCAAACGTCACCCGTATTATCGACCACTGGGGCCCGAAGGACAAACGGAATTTCGCCGCCCACGCAGGTAGCAACTTCACGCCGGGCCGACGCCCGAAAATTCTACCCCGCCGCCCGCAGTTCGATCCGCCGGACGCCCGCCTCTCGCCGCGAGCCTTTCACCGCCACACGCCACGGCCGCGCCGCGATCCAGTTCAGGAACCCGTCGCCCGTCGCCCGGTACGGCTCGCCGAGCACCACCACGCCGCCGGGGGCAAGGTGCCGTGCCCAGAGTGCCTCCAGCGCCGGCCAGTCCGGCGGGTGGTAGACGACGTCGCTGCCAAGAATCGTCGTAAACACGCCGGCAAGCGGCGGGCGGTGCCAGTCGAGCTGCACGAGGCTTCGCCGCCCGGCCACGACCGTCGTGTTCAGCTGCGCCAGCTTCAGGGCTTCAAGTTCGTAGTCGGCCATCACCACCCGCCCGCCGGCCAGGCCGACGGCAAGGCCCAGCAGCCCCTGCCCGCAACCCAGGTCCAGCGTGCGGGAGAGGTCCAGCCGGTCGGCGGGGCTGGCGGTGGACACGGTCGAGGCGGTCGAGGCTTCAATGCGTTCGATGAGGCCCCAGGCGCTCTTCCAGAGGTCCGCCCACTCCGGGTGGCCGACGTCCCGGCCGGCCGTTTCAGCGTCGACGGCGGCGTCGAGGGCGTCGTCCGGGCGGGCGACGCGGCGGAAGGGCAGGTCATGGCCGAGCACCCGCACACCCGTCACCACCGTCGCAAACCGCATCGCCGCGACGCGGGCCGCGGCAACGTGATCGGCCGCCTCGACGCCGGGACGATCGGCGGTATCCTCTCGGGTGATGAGCTTTTCACGCATTGGCGTCGCGATTGTCGTTGGCGTGGCTTCGTCGGCCGGGCTGGTTCTTCTGGGCGGCTGCGGCAGCAGCCGGCTGGAGACGGGCTACCAATATGTGCCGCTGGGTACCAGTTCGTCGCAACGGCAGGCATTCTACGCCGACCCGTTCAGCCCCGAGGCGCGTGCGGCGGCGGACGGCGAGCAGCGTCGGTTCCAGTCGCGCAGGCCGGACTAGATGCCGTGGCGTGGCGATCGGCCGCGACATGTTTCGCATAAATTGGCCGATTTCAATTGTCGGGCCTAAGGTTCGACGTGGGACAACGTGCAGCCATTCGATCTGAGGAGTTCATCGGCCTTGTCAGGCCGTTGCTGGAGAGCAAAGACCGGGACGGGCTGGCGACCCTGCTCAAAGCACGTTGGACCTGCCGGCAAATCGCCCACCTGCTCGGGCACGACTGCCCCGACGTCCGCAAGACCGCCGCCCTGGCACTGGGCCTCGTAGGGCAACGCGAGTGCCTCCCGGGGCTCATCGCCCTCCTGCGTGACCCGGACCCGATGGTCAACCAGATGGCCGAACACGCGCTGTGGAACGTCTGGTTTCGCGGCGGCGGCTGCGAGGCCAACCAGCACCTGGCCCGCGGCACGCAAGCGCTGGACCGCTGCGACTTCGCCTGTGCCGTCGACCACTTCAACGAAGCCATTGCCATCTGCCCGGACTTCGCCGAGGCGTACAACCAGCGGGCGATGGTCCGCTACCTTCAGGAAGACTTCGACGCCAGCCTCAAGGACTGCCTCACCGCCGTGCGACTCATGCCCGAGCACTTCGGCGCCTGGGCCGGCATGGGCCACTGCCACGTACACCGCGGCGACGTCGAGGAGGCGCTAAGCTGCTACGAGAAAGCCCTCTCGATCAACCCGCACCTGGAGTGCGTCGCGGAGATGGTCGAAGAACTCCGCAACTGCCCCTGCGGCGACGACGCCTGCGGAGACGACGCCTGCGGAGACGACGCCTGCGGAGAGGATGCCTGCCGTAACGAAACAGACGACGAGTCGAGCGACGACTGACGCCGAGGCCGACCCGCCACCGCCCTACCACCGCCCCATCACCGCACTACCACCTGGCGTCTGCCCTTTTGCGATGGGCCCGGCCGCCTCATGCCTCCCGACCACGGCTCGGTTGAGCGGGCGTCGCTTGCCCGGGCCGCTTCGCGTGCCGATGATGCCGGCATGGACGCAGCGGGCATGCTATTCGTCGGGTTCAGTGACACGAAGATCACCCCGGATCTGGCCCGCCTCCTCGACGAGGGGGTGGGCGGTGTGATTCTGTTTGAACACAATGTTCAGGGGCCCGAGCACGTGGCCGAGCTGAACGACGCCGTCCGCCGGCACGCCGGCCGGCCACTGCTGATCTGCGTAGACCAGGAGGGCGGCACCGTCGCGAGGCTGCGGAACGGCTTCACGCCGATGCCGCCGGCGCGGGAGCTAGGCCGGGCCGGCCCGGCCGCGGCCCGCGAGACGGGGCGTGTCTGCGGCACCGAGCTCGCCGCCGTCGGCTTCGACCTGAACTTCGCCCCCGTGCTCGACGTCGACACGAACCCCGCCAACCCGATCATCGGCGACCGCAGCTTCTCCTCCGACGCCGCCCGCGCCGCCGAGGCCGCCGTCGCCTTCGCCGCCGGGCTCGCCGAGGCGGGCGTCGTCGCCTGCGGCAAGCACTTCCCCGGGCACGGCGACACCCTCACCGACAGCCACCTGACCCTCCCGCGGCTCCCGCACGACATGGACCGCCTCGAGGCCGTCGAACTCGTCCCCTTCCGCGCCGCGATCGCCGCGGGCATCCCCGCGATCATGTCGGCACACATCGTCTTCGAAGCCATCGACCCGGCCGTGCCCGGCACCATGAGCCGCCGCGTCGTGCAAGGCCTGCTCCGCGAAACCCTCGGCTTCCAGGGTGTCATCTTCAGCGACGACCTGGAGATGGACGCGGTCAAAGCCCACTTCGACTTCGCCGGTGCCGTGAAGCAGACCGCCGAGGCCGGCGTCGACGCCCTGCTGGTCTGCCACCATCCGGAGCTTCAGTGGCTTGCACTGGAATCACTGCGTACGCTGCCCCAGGAGCGCGTCGCGGCGTCCGTCGGGCGAATCGCCGCCCTGCACCACCGCCCTGCACCACCGCGCCCGCCCATAGGCCTTAGCACCCCTTCGTGAATTTCCCCGCAGAAACCCTCGCAGAAACCCTCGCAGAAACCCCCGCATGAACCCCGGCGACCCGCCACAACCCGTCACCCCACACCAGCCGGGGACGCACCAGCCGGTTACGCACCAGCCGGCCGTTCCGCCGGCCGTGCCGCCGGCCGTGCCGTTCGCCGGCGAGCCGCCTTACACGCCCATTGCCGGAGCCGCACAGGCCACCGCGCCGACCGAGCGGGTCGCGGCGCTGGACGTGCTCCGCGGCACGGCGATTCTCGGCATCCTGGTGATGAACATCGTCGGCTTCGGCCTGCCGATGGCGGCCTACCTGACGCCCGACGCACTGGCGGGCACCGCCTACGCCGAGTCCGACACGGGCCGCGCCGCCTGGGCCATGCAGAACGTGCTGTTCAGCGGCAAGTTCATCGCGATCTTCTCGATGCTCTTCGGTGCCGGCCTGGTGCTGGCGGCGGACCGCCAGGAGGCCCGCGGCGCCTCGGCCGTGGCGCCGTTCCTCCGCCGCTCGCTTGCGCTGCTGCTCATCGGGCTGGTGCACGCGTACGGGTTCTGGTTCGGCGACATTCTGGTGACGTACGCGGTGCTCGGGCTGGTGGTGTTCTGGTTCAGGCGTCTTTCTCCGCTTCTGCTTACAATACTCGGCACGCTGGGTATCGCCCTTACCTGCCTGGAGTTGGTGGCATTCGGCGGCACGATGATGCTCGCCACGGCCGACGACCGCGTCGCCTTCCAGGAAGAGGCGTACCCGCCGCCGGAGGTCGTTCAGGCAGAGGTGGACGACTACCGCGCCGGCTGGCTCACGCAGATGAACCACCGCGTGCCGGTGACGCTTTATCTACAGCTGTTCATGCTCCCCTTCGGCGGCCCGCAGTTCGCGGGGCTCATGCTCGTGGGCATGGCGCTGTGGAAGTGGGGCGTGTTGTCGGGCGGGCTGGGGCTGCGGCGGCATCTTGTGCTCGGGGCGGTGCTGCTGGGCGTGGGGCTCGTGCCGATGGTATGGCACACCCAAGCCGTGCTGAAGACGCCGAACGCCGTGGCGTTGATGTTCTTTCTGCCGGTGTTGAGCGTCGTGGGCTCTTCGTTGATGGCGGTGGGTCTGGCGTCGATGGTTGCCGGTCTTGCCGCGGCCGGGGTGCTGAAGGCGGCGGGCGTGGCCCTGGCCGCCGTGGGCCGGCTGGCACTGTCCAACTACCTGCTGCAGACGCTGATCTGCACGACGCTCTTCTACGGCCACGGGCTGGGGCTGTTCGCGGAGCTGAGCCGCGTGCAACTGCTGGCGCTGGTGCCGGTGGTCTGGGCGGTGAACGTCACGGCGAGCCTGCTGTGGCTCCGCCATTTCACCTTCGGCCCGGCCGAGTGGCTGCTCCGGTCGGCGGTCTACCTCAACGCCCAGCCGACCCGCCGCCACACGTAGCGGCCACACCCGGAGCGGTTCAAAACAACTTCCAGCCTGTCATCGTGAGCTCGCACGTCCCGTCGGCACACCCGCGGGGATGAACAGACGGCCGGCGGAGAAACGCGTGATGGACGGCGGGCATTGGTCGAATTGCCGAAACGCCGAGACGCCGAAACGCCCGGCAAATCAACGTTGCTTGCCCCGGCCGGACGCCACTTTCCCCGCCCCGGAGGGGCACGGCTTTCCCCGCCCCGGAGGGGCACGGCATTCCTCGCCCAGAAGGGGCGGCGGAATGTAGCCAGGGGTGGAGCGAGCGCCGAGAGTCGGACGGCCTCCATGCGCCACACGTAGCCCTCAGCCGGTAGCCGTTGCACCCGTCTGCACGGTTCGTGCCGCGGCGTTCGTCGGGTGTCATGCGGCGCGGGTTACGCGCCTTCGCGGGTAACGATCTTGTAGTTCTCGCGTTCGCCGACGCCACGGAGCGGGTAGTCCTTCCGCAGGGCGTGGGAGCCGTAGCCGTTCCACGTGAGGATGCGGCGCAGGTCCGGGTGGCCTCGGAAGACGAAGCCGAACATGTCGTAGGCCTCGCGTTCCATCCACTCGGCGGCGGGCCAGATGACGGTCACGCTGTCGAGCATCAGGCCCGGGTCCCCCTTCTCGAGCTGCTCTTCGTCGCGGACTGCGGTCCCGGGGGCCGTGTCGTGTTCGGGGTCCAGAAAGACCTTGAGCCACAGCCGGCTGCCCGTCGGCACGCTCACCAGCCCGTAGTTGACGGCGAAACGGTGCTGGGCATTCGGGTAGCCCAGGTAGTCGACGCCGTTGAGTTCCACGAGCATGTCATAGCGGAGGGTTTCGTCGTCGCGGAGGAACTCGCACACGTCCAGGATGTGCTCCCGCGGCACGACGAGGGTGATCATGTCCCGAAACTCGCCGACACGCAGCGAAAAGCTCGGGAACCTCTCCTTCAAGGGCCCCAGGGCAGGATGGCTGATGGAACGCTGGCCGGGTTGCGCGGTGGCTTGGGGTGTTGCTTCGGACATGGTGTAGCCGGATTGTTCAGCCGGGGGCCGTCGCGGTCAAGCAGCCCCGCCCGGCGACGCTTTTGAAAGCCGCCCGCCCGCCGGAGTCGCCCTGCCTCATGCGGTACGCCCGCAACGACCCACCACCGGCCAGGCCGCACCGGCGTGGCACCGGAACCGGATGCGCCGGAGGCAACCGCGAATGAGTCTCACCAAAAACTGCGGCACACACCGGCCTCGCGGCACATAGGCCCGCACCTGCCGCCTTATGATGCCCCGCGATGGACCTCCCGCAGTTGCTGTTGATCACCTTCGTGGCCGCACTCATTACCGACCTTGCCACCGGCCTCGGGGCCGTCCCGTTCTTTTTCATGCGCACCATCCCCGAGCGGCTCAGCGGCGTGCTCCTGGCCACCGGCGCAGGCATGATGACGATCGCCAGCATCTACCAGCTACTGGACGAAGCCGGCACGCGCGCGCCCGGCTGGGGCATCTGGCAGGTGGGCATGGGCCTGGCATTGGGTGCGGGCTTCTTCATGTGGGCCAGCCACTGGATCGAAAGCCACGAGAAGTTCGACATCGGCAACCTCCGCGAGAGCGGCGGCACCGGGGCGATCCTCATCGTCATGGCCATGACCATCCACTCCCTGCCGGAGGGCGTCGCCATCGGCGTGGCGTACGGCAGCGGCGAGGCGGGCTTCGGCCTGGCCGTGGCGATGGCGCTGGCCGTCCACAACATCCCCGAGGGCATTGCCATCACCGCGGCGTTGCGCGGTCGGGGTGCCAGCACACTGGCCTGCATGGGTTGGGCGATCTTCAGCAGCATCCCCCAGCCGCTGGCGGCACCGCCGGCGGCGTGGCTGGTGTGGCTCTTTGCCCCGCTGCTCCCGGCGGGGCTGGGCTTCGCCGCCGGCGCGATGATGTTCCTCGTCGCCGCCGAACTCATTCCCGAGGCGACCAAAAAGAGCGGAAAGAACTGGGCCGCCGCAGGGTTCACCGCAGGGCTCGTCGCCATGCTCCTGCTGGCCCGCGTCGCGAACATCTGGGGCGGCGGCGTCGGCGGCACCTGAGCAGCAAGGGAGCAGCACCCGGCAGTCCGGCGGCCGGCCGGGCCTGCACAACAGCTTGCCCATCAGCTTGCGTCGGGACTTGCCTTACCGGGCGATTGCGCGGATCGTTCACCCGCTGTGACCGACACCCCGCGCGATACACCCCGTGACGCCCCCACACGGCGGCTGCGGCGGCGGCTGCGGCGGCTGCTGCGGCACCTGCCGGCCGTAGCGCTGCTCGCGGCCGTCGTGCTCCTGACCCGCGGCGCGCTCATCACCCACGCCCACAACGAAAGCCGCGACGACGAGTACCACCTGGCTCGCGGAATTCTCTTCTGGGAGCGCGGACTGGCCGGTTACATCGCCATCAACGACCCGCCGGCCGGGGCAGGCGTCATGGCCCTGCCCGTCTGGCTCGCCGGCGACGAGAAGCGCATCGAGAAGGTCACCGCCTTTAGCCGCGGGCCCTACGCGCTCTACCAGAGCGGGCTGAACGTCGAAACCGTTCGTCAGCTTATCTCGGCGTGGAAGGCGCTGCTCTTCGTGCCGGCGGTGGTAGGGGTCTTCTGGGTCGGGCAGCGGCTGTACGGCCCGGCGGCCGGGTGGCTAGCGGCCGTGGCGGTGCTGCTGGAGCCGACGTTCGCCGCCCACGTCCCGGTGCCGACGCCCGATTCACTCGGTGCCGCCGGCATTCTGCTGGCGTGCCTGGCGCTGTGGCACTACGCGAACCGGCCGGGCCTGAAGACGGCGGCGGCCGCGGCCGCGGCGATGGCGTTCGCGATGATGCTCAAGCACACCGCCGTGATCCTGCCGGGCGTGCTGGTGCTGTACGGCGTCGCCACGACGGTGCGGGCGGCGTTCGGCGGGGGCATCGGCTGGCGGCGGGCGGTGCCGCGACGGCTCGCCGAGGTCGGGCTGGCGTTCTGCGTGTTCCTCCTCACGGCGTGGGCGGTCAGCGGGTTCGACATGAGCCCCGTCTCCGTGCGCGACGAGGCGACAGGCACGGTGTACGAAGACTTCAGGGACGTGGACGCGTTTTTGGGCGAGGCGGCGTACGCCGACTGGCCGCTGGGCGGCTACGTGCGCAGCCTGTTCTGGGCGCGGAGCCACGCGTACCACGGACACTGGGCGATGCTCTTCGGCGAGCGGAGCCTGCACGGCTGGTGGTACTACTTCCCGGTCGTGGCGACGTACAAGGTCCCGGTGGGCTTCGCGGTGCTGGCCGGGCTGGCCGCGGCGACGCTGCTGGTGCGGCGGGGCCGGTTCGACGAGCTGGCGATGGCCCTGCCGCTGGCGGCGTACGTGCTGTTTTTGATGAGCACGCCGATCAACATCGGCTTCCGGCACACGATGCCGGTGATGCTTCTGGCCGCCCCGCTGCTGGGCCGGGTGCTGGCCGGCGGCCTGCCGGGCGTGCGGGCGTGGCGCGTCGCGGCGGTCGTGTGCGTGTCGGCCGGCGGGCTACACGCACTGAGCTGGCACCCGAACTACCTGAGCTACGTGAACTTCCCGCGGCAGAGGGTGTGGAACGACATCTCCGACTCCAACCTGGACTGGGGGCAGGCCCTCAAACAGGTACGCGCGTGGGTGGAGGCCAACCCGGAGCGGGTGAAGCAGGCTTCGGCGGACGTCGACGGGTTGCAGGGCGAACCGGCACCGCCGCTGCGGCTCTTCTACTTCGGGCTGTGGAAGACGCCGACGCTGCAGACGCACCTTGGCCCGGTTCTGGCGACGGCCGAGAACCCCGCCGGGCCGGTGGGGCTCATCGGCACCGGGGACGCGATCCCACGGCGGGGGCTGCTGCTGGCCAGTGCGGTGCACGTCGGCGGGCCTTACGTGGACGATGCGCGGTGGGACGTGCTCAAGCGTCATGACCCGATCGACACGATCGGCGGCGGGGCGATCCTCGTCTACGACATGCGGGCGATCGCAGAAGCCGAAGCCAGGGCCAGGGCCGGGGTCGGGGCCGGGGCCGGGGCCAGGGTCGGGGCCGGGGTCGGGGCCGAACCGGGGGCGGAATGAAACGACGGCCGGTCCCGCTCGGGCGGCCGGCCGTCTCGTCTATTCGGTTTTGCGCGTTCTACAGGTCAGGGTCGGTCAGGTCCGGTCAGGGCCAGACGCGCTTCGGCACGGAGCCGTCGGCACACGGCTGAGGGGTTTGGATCGTGCCGTCGTCTTCGAAGATCGAGACCCATCGATGGTCCGGGCCGGGCTTCTTCACCAGGGTGGCGGTCTCGATAAGACTCAACCGCTCCTGCTGCAGGACGTAGTACTGCTGGTCCTCCTGATCCATGCCTTCGAGCTGCGCGTCGATTGCGCGGATCTTGGTCACGGCCTGGTCTTCATACTTCTCGAGGAAGGCTACGAAGGGCTCCTCGCCGTCGCACTTGAAGACGGCGGCCCGGACGGCCTGTCTGCCCTCGTGCTCGAAGGGAATGACCATATCGATCGGGCCGGCAAAGAAGGTCGCGCCGTCGTCGACGGTGTAGTAATGCTCCGTCGGTATGTCGACACTCGGGCCGCTGAAGAACGACTGGTAGATGATGAAAAACCCCGCGATAACAATGATGCCAATGGTGACACCGTTGGTAATCGCCGGATTGTCGTTGAGTTTCTCGCGAATGCCCATGATGACGTGACTCCTCTGCCGTGTCGGCGGACGTGTGAGCACTCACGCCTGTCCGTGCATGCCTGGCGGACGGCGTGCAAGTAGCGGACGCTGCTTAATGCGGCGTTGGCACCCGCTTAAAAGATACCACGGCCCGGAAACGAAGCAACGTGTCGGGCCGGGCTACCGGGGCGGGCATTGAGTGCCTGTCGGGCGGGCGATTTTGCCGTTCCGCATGTTGCGGTGCCGCTCTAAGGTGCGAGGGTTGTTTGATATCCCGACGCAGCTTACTGGAGGTAGTACGATGAACGAATCCGAGCAGACCCAGGCCGCCAAGGAGGCCGCACGCGACCATGCCGGCGAGGCCGCCGAACATGCGAAGTCCGCGGCCCGCAACGCCCACGTCGCCGCGGGGCAGGCCGTCGAAGAGACCGTCGACGACCTCAGCCACAAGGCCCGCCAGCACGCCGAGACCTTCCGCCGCCAGGCCGGGGAGTACGCCGACCAGGCCGGCGTCTACGCCGAGCAGGGCCGCGAGCAACTCGCCGAGGCCCAGCCGGCCCTCGAAGCCTACGTCCGCGAGAAACCTCTCATGGCGGTGATCATCGCCGCCGTCGTCGGCTTCCTCGTGGGTGCCATCCTGAAGCGCGACTAACCCGGCATGACGAGCTACGACCCCAACCTTACCGACCCCGACGGCACCGGCCCGAACGGCACCGGCCCCGACGGCACCGGCCCCGACGGCACCGGCGCGAAGGGGGCCGCGCACGGTCCCCACGATACCGGGACAAACACCGGGACAAAGACGGGGCCGGACACCGCCGAGGCCTTCGCCGAGGCCAAGGCGCACGTCATGGCCGTCGTGGAGGCGGCACGCGCCTTCATGGAGCACGCCACGGCGTACGCCTCGGCCCGGCGGGACCTGGCGCTGGTCTACACCCGCAAACTGCTGCTGGGCGCGGCGCTGCTGAGCGTCGTGCTGTTCGTGCTGGCCGTCTTCCTGGGCACGGCCGTCGTGCTGGCGTGCCTGGGGCTTGCCCTTGCGCTGGCCGCGGCGTTCGGTTCGGTCTGGGCCGGCGTACTCGTCACCGGGTTCGGCCTGCTGATTCTCACGGCCGTCCTGCTGATGGCGGCGGTGAAGTGGGTGACGGCCAGCAAGCGCAAAGCCACCCTCGCCCGCTACGGTGCCCAGGACCCTTCGTCCGCCCAGCCGGCCGCCGCCTAATCCGTCTTACGCCCGAGCACTGCCATGAACGTCAGCGAGACCGAGTTCCTCAAGCTGCAGATCGCCCGCTCGAAGCAGGGCATGACCCGCGCCACCGACCGGGCCAAACGCGAGGCGACCGGTGCCGCAAGGGCGCTCAGGCCGCAGCCGCACGTCAGGCACCACCCGTACACGAGCCTGCTCGCCGCCGCCGGCCTCGGGGCGGCCACGGCCTACGCGTCGCTCCCGAGCCGGGGGGCCAACGTCGATAAACGCCTGCGCCTCCTCCGCGACATCGCCCAGGCACGCGAGCGCGCCGAGCGCGAAACCCGTAAGGAGTCCGGCACCACCGCCGGCAATCAGGCCGTGGCATTCGCCAAGCGGTTCATCGTGCCGCTGCTGGCCCGACAGGCCTCGACCTACCTGACGAGCCTCGCCTCCGGCAACAACGCCGACGCCGCGGCAAACGCCCACGCAGACGCCGCGGCGAACCGACACGCCGCCTCCCACGAAGACGCTTTTGGCGCCTACCGCGACCCGGGCCAGGCACCCGGCACCCCGGCCTGACGGCCGTCGGCCTAGCGGCCTTCGATCACCTCGACCGCGATCGCAATCGCACGCGGCATGTCACGTGTCACCGCGTCGAACGAGACGTCCATCGTCCTGATCCCACCCGAATCGACCCCCTGCCGCACGCTGTACGCCGCGAAACCCGTCTCCAGCAACTGCTGCTCGACGTCAGGCCCGGCGAGGTAGTCAACCAGCTGCCGCGCAGCAGCCTGCTGCTGAGGCGAGGCCGACTCCCGCCCGGCGACGAGCGCGACCGTCGTCGGGATCGCCAGCGTGCCGATGCCGTCGGGTTCCAGGTCCGGAATGAGCATGGCGACGTCGGCCCCAGGCTGCGAAGCGGTGATCGCGTGGACGTCGTCGTTGTCGGTGAAGCCGACACGCTTGGTGCCCTCGGCCACGAGCTGGGCCGTCTGGCTGTTGCTGCCGACGAACTTCATGTCGTTCGCCGCAAGCTGCTGCAGGTAGTCTCGGTAGCGCTCCTCGCCCAGCGCAACGTACAGCGCCGCCACGTGCCCCCCGGTGGTGCCAAAGGCCGGCTGGGCCATGACCACGGTATTCCGGTACGCCGGCTCGGTGAGCTGGAAGATGCTTTGAAGCCCCTGGGGCGTCTGTGCGTTCACCGCCAGCACACGCACGCGCAGCGCGTTGCCCGCCCAGAGGTCCCCCTCGCCCTTGACGGCGGCCGGCGTGTCCGCGGCCGTCGTCGGGGCGTACGGCGCGAAGAGCCCCTGCTCGGCCATGCGGGCGGTGTAAAAGACCTCATTGCCCCAGAAGACGTCCGCCCGCGGTGCCTCCCGCTCGGCCTCGAGCCGGGCGGCCAGCCCCGCGGACTTGCGGGCCTCCGTATCAAACTGCACGTCCACGCGGTGCCCGGTCTCTTCCTCGAACCGGCGGAGAATCGGCTCGGCGTACTGCCGGTCCACGCTGGTGTAAATCGTAATCGTCTGCGACTGCCCATCGGCCGCGTCCCCAGCATCACGATTGCAGCCGAGGCAGAGCAAAAGTGTCGAGAAGGCGGCGGCAAGAAGATATCGGCTCATGCCGGCATTATGCCACGTCGTGTCGCAGGCGCGAAGGCGTTAAGTCGTAGTGGGCCTCCGATGCGCTCGCGAAGACGCGAAGAGGGATTTTGGATGGCGTAGTCGGCGGGTGAAGCTGACTTCGGCGACTTTGCATCTGCCGTCGTTGGCACCGCAGAGACACAGAGGACGCAGAGATGGTGAGATCGGGGAGAAGGAATCTGGCTTGAGAAGCCGTCGGCCAGAAGGATGTTCCTGCACTGGCTTCTCGCTGCGGTCTCCAAGTCGCTGCGGTCTCTGCGTAACTCGGATTTAATCCAGTTCCAGGTCTTCTTCGTGTCTTCGCGTCTTCGCGAGCGCATCAGGCCGGCTCAGCAGTAGATCGCGTAGGCGACGGGGTAGGGGATCAGGTCGGGGCGGACCAGGTGCAGTTTGCGGAGCTTGGCCCGCTCGGCGGTTTGCAGATTCGCCTCAAGATTGGCTTGGACCGCCGCCGATTCAATCGTAGATCCCGAAGTGTCCCGTTGCGTTTCGGCCGAGAGGAGCACGGCGACGACGGCCAGAAGGGCATAGGCTCGGGACATGGCAGAATCCTTCAGTGAGGGAAACGTGACGACGGAGATGTCGTCACCGCACACCCTCTGAATAGCCCCGTACAAGGCGAGTGCCAACGAGAATCTTCGCACCCCCGGCCGCAACGGGCCGATAATCTCGCCGGTCGTCGGGGCGGCGCGATTCGTGCCGCGTTTGCCGCTTGAAACGGGCCTCTCTTATCGGATGCGCCCCGGGTCGAATTCTCACGCAAGAAACCCACCGGCCAGACCGAGTATGTTTAGACAGCTTTAGCTTGATGTTCATACCACGTTAAGGCATCATCGCCCCACCAGCCCCGCTACGAAGTCAAACTTCACCCGTACTTCGGAGCTCGAACGTGCAAGGACATTCCATCCCCCTCGCGGCCGCCGCCGTCGCCGCCGTCATGGCTGGCAGCGCCGTCAGCGCATTCGCCTGCAGCGCATGCGGCCATACGCTGCCGGCCGACTACCACACCTACCTCCACGACGCCCCGGAACTCCTGGGCGACACCGTCACCACCTCCGCCACGAGCTCCACCGTCTGGCTCGACTTCGGGCTTGTCAGCTTCCGCTACTCCCCGGCGGAGCGGCTGCAGGTCCTCTCGGCCATGCAGACGCTCTACTCGGGCTTTGACATCAGCTTCAGCCTCACCGCACCGCCCGTCCCAGCCGAACGCATCGTCTTCAACAACGACGGGCTGGGCGGCGTCGCCAGCGAGATCGACTTCCGTAACCAGAGCGTCGGCGTCGCCTTCGTCGGCACCAACGACCCGGGCGTACTGAACACCAGCGCCCGTGAGGTCACCTACGCCGCACGCATCGGCGCACACGAGCTGGGCCACCTCCTGGGCCTGCGCCACCACGATTCGCAGGGCCCGATCGGCTCCGGGATCTTCAATTTCGGCGGGTTCTTCGGCTGGGACACCGGCCCGACCTTCCCCGGGCCACGCAACGCGAACCTCGAAGGTTACCGCCACATCATGACCACCCCGGCCGTCGGGGCCTCCTTCAACTCGTTCATCAACCCCGCCGTCGACATGAGCTTCTCCGAGCGGTCGCTCATCAAACTCACCTTCAACGAGCAGGGCGTCACCTACGCCGAGGCACCGGGCAACAAAGGCAGCATCGCCACCGCACAGGCCATTGATCTGGTGTCGATGAACGTGCTGAACACCCTGCCGGGCACCTTCTCCAACAGCGGAGAGACGTTCTTCGTCGACGCCGCGGCCGTCACCGGGCGAATCGCCAGCAGCGGCCAGCAGGACTTCTACGCCATCGACCTCGACGCCGGCGTGCAGCTCACCGTCGAAGTCATGAGCGAAGCCCTCGGCCGCATCACGGACGACTTCGACACCACCGTCGGCCTCTTCGACGGCAGCGGCAGCCTCGTCTCCTACTACGGCAGCACGGCCTTCAACGACGACGAGTTCGAGACGCTCGACAGCATCCTCCTGGACGTGCTGATCCCCGAGACGGGCACGTACTACATCCGCGTCGCCGGCTTCGGCAGCTCCACCGGCGACTACGAGATGTTCGCCTACACCTTCAGCACCGTGCCGGAACCGACGAGCCTCGCGGGCATCGCCCTGCTGACCCTGGGCCTCGTCCGCCGCCGCCGCGCGTAGCGGCGTTCGGGAGGTCGAGACGCCAGTCGAGCCGATCGGCGCAGCCGATCCGTCGACTCACGCGGCAACTGCCCCCGCAAGGCGCCTTCGCCCGGGCACGCCAATCTCGACCCGCGTATGGCCTTCGGCCATGGGCTTGACTGGCGTCTCGCCCTCCCATCGGCGTCTTGCCCTTCCGGCGTGCGTGTCGCTTGTGCGGGGGTGGGGGTTTTGGCTTTCCCTTCGTCGCGTCGGGCCGTCTACTATTCCGGCATGCGGCGTGGTGTTGTGTTTATCTTGGCCGGTGCGGCCGCCGTCTCGGCCGGCTTGCACGGCGGGGTGTTCGTTGCCGGCCCGGCGGCGGCGGCGGCGGCCATTGCCGACGGCCCGCTGACGCAGGGGCAGCTTGAACAACTCTTGGCCGAGCGGGATTACGCCGGCGTGCTGCGGGAGTCTTCGCGCGTGCTGGCGCTTCGCGGCCAGGCGGCGGCCGGTTACGACCGACACGCCGTGCTCCTGCTCAAGGCCGAGGCACACCTGCGGCAGCGGCAGCTTCGCCTGGCGCAGCGGGCACTGGAAGAGGCCGTCACGGCGGCGGCGGACATCCCCGAGGCCGCCGGCGGCGACCTGGCCCGCGCGCAGTCGGCCGCGCTGCTGGAACTGACGAAGCGCGCCCTCCCCGCCGGGTACAAGCCGCAGGTGGCGGGCGGCGGCCAGGGGCTCATCCCGATAGACGAGCCGGAGCGGCGGACCGAGGCGCTGACCGCCCTCTTCACCGACGTACGCTTCGACGCCGAACAGCAACTGGCCGAGGCACAAAAACGCGGGCAGATCCCGGCGTACCTCGAGGCCGGAGCGAAGCTGCGGTTCGCCCGGCAGCTCGAACTGGCCGCCACCGGGCAGACGGCACTGACCGACCGCTCGCTCGAACGGCTGGTGCGTGAGCTGGACCTGCTGACGGCCGACGCGCTGGCGAAACTCGAGAACCAGGCGACGCGGATCAGCCAGGAGGCGAGCGAGTTCGTCCGCGTGGAGCGGGTGATCAACGTGGGCGGGCAGCCGGTGCGGGATACGGTCTGGCGGCGACGCGGGTTGAGCACCGACCATCGCAATGCGCTCAAAAGCATTGGAACCACCACGGCGAAGCTGGTGGAGGCGGCCGGGCTGCTGGCAAGGGAGCTGCCCGCCGGCGGCGAGGCGTTCGACCGACTGGCACGCGACGCCCGCCGGGTAAACCAGTTGGCCGAGACCGTACACGATGCGGACTACGGCGGCAGCTACCAGAACCGGCCCTGACCCCGACCCGAAACCCGGCAACCTCCCTCGAAGACGAGCCCCGGCGATGAGCTTCAGCAAGCGGACGTACCTCACCGCCGAAGACATGGACGCCCCGACGGCGGACGCGGCGCTGCTGGCCCGCGCGCTGCGGTTCCTCCGCCGCGTCAACCGGTGGCTCGGGTGGAACCGCGCAGTGTGGCAACAACTTGCCGACGACGGCGTAGTGGCGGAGGTGGCGGAAGGGGCTGCGGCGGGACGGGGGGAATGGAGGGTGTTGGACGTGGCGGCGGGGTCGGCGGACCTGGCGGTTTACCTGCAGCGGAAACTCGCTGGACATGGGCACCGAATCACTGCAACGGCCGTGGACTTTCACCCGGTTACGGTGGAATTGGCGAAACATTGGGTGGACACGCAGCGCGATGCGGTGGTCCAATTTGTACAGGCGGATGCCCTCCGGCTGCCCTTCGCCGACGGCAGTTTCGACGCGGTCGTCTGCAGCACGTTTTTGCACCATCTGCCGGACGACGCCTCTGCGATTCGCCTGTTGCGTGAGATGGACCGGGTTTGTCGTGGGCGTCTGGTGCTGGCGGACCTCGTAAGGTCTCGCCGGGCCTACGGTTACGTGACGCTGATGGGCCTCTTCGCCGGGCCGATGGTGTTCCACGACGGGCGGGTGAGCGTTCGGCAGGCGTTCACGACGGCGGAGGTTCAAAGGCTGCGTGACGAGGCGGGCTTGGGGTATCTTAAGGTGCGAAAGTCACGCACCCACCGGTTCATTCTAGCCGGGAGACGCAGGAAATGAACAAGAGCTTTCCGGACGAGTCGCATCGTAACACGTTGGTGGTGCTGGGTTTAGCCGCGGCCTGGGCCGGGTGGACGCTGTGGCGGCGTCGGCGGCGGGTCGATTGGCCGGAGGTGACGCAGGCGCTGGAGGGTGACCGCCGGCCCGAAGCGGTGCTCCCGGCGGTGCTCCGCGGGGCGACCCGGCAGGCGGTTTTCGGGCTCCTGGGCCCGCCCACGGCCAGCGCCCGCGACGGCTCGGCCGTCCGACCGCCCTCGGCACGTCAACTCGGCATCGACGACTGGTGGTACTACCCCTTGAGCAAGAACGCCCGAAGAACACTAGCCCTGGGGTTCGTCAGAGGCCGGGTTCGGGAGCTGAACGTGGTCGACGAGCCGGCTCAGCCCCCCGCAGCGTCGCCGGACTGAGGCCCCGACGTCCCCGTGCCCGGCAGGGTCGTCGGCGGCTCGCCTTCGAGGGCCCGGAGCTGGCGGAGGTACCGTTCGGGCAGCGGCGGGTCGATCCCGGCCGCCGAGGCAACCAGCCGACCGACCTGCTCCTGCTCCCCGGCCTCCTTGAGCCGCTCGGCCTCGATTTTGATCAGCCCGCCTAAGTCCTGTGCCACCTGAGGGTTACGGCGAATCATCTCGCCCGTGAACGCCGAGACCCGGTCGTACTGTCGGGCCGCCAGCAGGGCCCGCTGGAGGCTGGTCATGAGCTTGAGGCTCACCGCCGGCTCGGCCCCGGCCTCGAGGCTGTGGTCCAG